>JBEAVZ010000207.1:0-4515 GCA_041160645.1 Acidobacteriota bacterium | reverse complement strand
GTACCTGGAGCGCCTTGATCAGCTGCGCGCCGGATCGGTGCTCTTGATTGTGCCCACCGCGGAACGGCGACCGCAGCCGGGCAGTGGGACGCCGGTGACCGTCATTGCCTGTGATGAGTTGCCGCCGGAATACGTGGCGGCCATTCTGACCTGAAGGAGAAAGGGATGACTCTGGAACGGCTCCACCAAATCTCCTCATCGGCGCTGCTGGTCATCGCCTTCGTCGCGGTCGTCTGGACGCGGCAGATCGATCTGACGGTCGCCATCCTCTTCTCCGTAGTCCTCTTGATCTCCTGGCAGATCGATCAACGGCGCATTCGCTGGGAGTTGTCACGTTCGACCGCCAATCTGGCCATCGTCTTCTATCTCGCCCTACTGTTCTACCAGTGGCAGGGACTGGGCCATTCCCCGGCCCGCCTGATCGTCAACTTTGTCCTCTTTGCGACGGCATTGAAGTTGCTGCGGCGGAAGAGTTCACGTGACTGGTTCTGGCTCTATGTCGTCACCTTCTGCCAGATGATCATGGTCGCCGGCTTGATGCTTGGCCCGGGCTTTCTGCTTCTCTTGCTGGTCTATCTGCTTGCCGGCGTGCCGGCGCTGATCACCCATGAGATGAGGCAGTCGCAGGACTACTTCGATCGTTCACGGCGGGATGCGACCGGCGTCTGGCGCGATCCCGCCACCTATCGCCAGCGCCTCACGGAAAAGCCCCGGGTGATCATCCCACGTTTCCGCGGACTGATTGGATACTCCATCCTGTTGTTGCTGACCATTCTGCTCGGCGCCATCCCGCTCTTCCTGGCTTTGCCGCGGGTCTCGCGAGGAGCATCACGCCATGGACTCCTGCCGACAGAGTCACTCTCCGGTTTTTCAGACAATGTCCGACTGGGCGATGTGGCCCGGATCAAGCTCAATCCGGAGATCGTCATGCGTGCCCGGGTCCGCTTTCTCGATGGCGGGAATGGGCGGCGTCTGCGCTGGCGAGGCGTCACGCTCGATCGTTATGATGGCCGCAGCTGGATCTTTACCGGTGAGCGGCGTCCCGCGATGCGGCGCACGGAGAGGGCCTTTTCAGTTGAGTCGGGTTTGCCGACGACGGGAGTGACCGAGCAGCGGATCTTTCTCGAGCCCCTCGACATCAGCACCGTCTTCGTTGCGCCGCGGCCAATATTTGTGACCGGGTTGTCGACGCTGCTCCGTGATGATGGCGATGCGCTCTGGACGGTTCCCCATCCAAACAGCAAAATCGAGTATCGCGTCTATTCGGACACGACCCCGCCGCTCCCGGAGCATCTGGCCCGGGATAGTTCACGGGATTATCCGGTGGAGGTGCAGCAGCGATACCTGCAGTTGCCGGAAGGGCTTGATCAGCGGATTGCGGAGCTGGCCGGGCGGGTTGCCGCTGGGGCGACCGTTCCGTTCGACATTGCCCGGCGGATCGAGCGCCACCTGCGTGAGGACTATGGCTACACGCTCGATCTGACCCGCAGTGCACCGGGAGATCCGGTCGCCGACTTTCTCTTCAATGTGCGGCAGGGCCATTGTGAATACTTTGCTTCGGCAATGGTCCTGATGCTTCGGACGCGTGGAGTTCCGGCGCGGCTGGTCAACGGCTTTCAGATGGGGGAGTACAATCGTTCGGCCGATGTCTTCACCGTTCGACAATCGGACGCCCACTCCTGGGTCGAGGTCTACTTTGTTGAGCACGGCTGGGTGGCCTTCGAGCCGACCCCGGCGGCCGGCATGAGCGAGTATGGAAGCGGCTGGCTGGGCAGGCTGCGCAACTATCGGGAGGCCGTCGAGATGTTCTGGCTGGAGAACGTGGTCGGGTTCGACACCTCAAAGCAGATTGCCCTGATGGTCGAGCTGCGGCAGCGGATGGCCGTCTACCAGCGCGAGCGGTCGTGGCGGTGGGATGACTGGCCGCTCGACTTTGATCAGGTGGACCTCGACGCCCTGAAACGGAATCTCTGGCCGACGGGGCAATCATTGACGGGGGGCGCCAACGGAGAACGACTCTTCAGCCGCTGGTGGGGCAGGCTGCCCAATCCGCTCCTTCCCGGCGTGCTCGTCCTCGTTCCCCTGCTGCTCGTTCTCTTCTACCGGTGGCGGAAGCGAAACTGGCAGTTTCGAATGAAACGCGACTCCGCGGGCGCGGCACTGGTCTTCTATCGTCAGCTGCTCAACTATCTGGGGCGCCGCGGATACCATCGGACCGCCAGCCAGACCCCGACCGAGTTTGCCGCGCAGGTTCCGCTGCCGGGTGTGGCAGAGCTGACCCGCCTCTACGAGAGAGCCCGTTTTGGCGATCATCCGCTCAACGAGGATGAGATAAAGCTGATCAGGGACTGGTTCCGGGCCCGTCACTAGCGCTTCCAATGGAGCAGATCGAGAAACAATGACCTGGCTGACCATCACCATTTTGTACGCGATCTTCCTGTTCATCGGCTGGCTGGCCGCGCGCCGGGTTCGTGAGGGCACCCCGGCCGACCTTCTCGTCGCCGGGCGGGCTATGCCGCTCTGGCTGGCGACATTGACCATGACGGCGACGTGGGTCGATGGAGGATATCTGCTCGGGACCGCGGAGGGCGCCTACCGGTCGTCGCTCTCCTCGGGGTTGCAGGGCGGGCTCTTTTTTGGTCTCAGTCTGATCCTTGGGGGAGTCTTCTTTGCCGGGAGGATGAGAAGGTATGCCTTTACGACACTCATCGATCCATTCGAGGTCCGCTTTGGAAAGCAGTGGGCGGTGGTGCTCTTCCTCCCGGCGATCCTGGCGGAGATCTTCTGGAGCGCGGAACTGCTGGTGGCGATCGGGTCGACCTTCAGCGTGCTGCTCGGCCACTCGCTGGTGATCGGCATCATCAGTGCGGCGATCGTCGTCGTCGCCTACACGATGTTGGGGGGAATGTGGTCGGTGGCCTACACCGACGCGCTCCAGCTCGTGCTCGTCCTGCTGGGTTTGCTGATCGCCCTTCCGTTCGTCTTTGATGCGGTGGGGGGAATGTGGCCGGCGCTGAGCAACTACCTCGCCGCGCGAGCTGAGCGCGGCTCGCTCTTGCCGCCGCTCCGTCCCGCGGGGAGTTTCTGGACCCTCCCGGCGCTGGTCAGCTGGTGGGATGTGAGCCTGATGTTGATGCTTGGCGGAATTCCCTGGAACTGCTACTTTCAGCGGGTGCTGGCCTGCCGCTCTCCGGGCCACGCGCGGTGGCATTCGATTCTCGCTGGCCTGCTGACGATCGGTCTGACGCTGCCGCCACTCCTCTTTGGGGTGGCGGCCTTCAGCTATCCCTGGCCAACGGAGGTGCTCGCCGAGTTGCAGGCGACCCCGGCGCGGACCCTCCCCCTCGTCTTTCGCCACCTCGTTCCCGGATTGGTCATGCTGCTCGGTTTTGGGGCGATCGTCAGTGCCGTCACCTCCAGTTTCAGCTCCTCGATCCTCTCGGCGGCCTCGATGTTCAGTTGGAATGGAGTCCACCGGCTCATTCGTCCTGATCTGTCAATGGTCGCGATCCGCCGGATCATTCGCGGCTCGATCCTCGTGCTCGGCCTGCTGGCCGTCTTGCTGGCCCTCAAGGTGCAGAGTGTGCAGGCCCTCTGGTTCTTCACCAGCGATCTGGTCTTTGTCCTCCTCTTCCCCCAGCTGCTCTGGGCGCTCTACGACCCGCAGGCCAACCGCTTCGGCTCAATCGCGGCCTTCCTCGTCTCGCTCGTTTTGCGCATTGGCGGCGGAGAGCCGCTCTTCGGTATTCCTCCGACGATCCCCTACCCGGAGTTGTTCGTTGCGCTGATCCCGGCAGGTCTGATCGATCTTCAGACGTCGTGGATCGCTCAATGGTACGACCCGGTGACTGGAGCGCTCCTCTTTCCCTTCAAGGTTCTGGCCGCGGTGGTTGGGCTGCTGCTGCTCCCAATCATCTCGCGTCTGACGGCCCGGATCGATCCGCCGCGACCATTACAGCGCCTCGAATCGATCCCCCCAACTTCCGGAAACTGAATATGGCTACCAAGAGTGAACTCATTCGCGCCTGGAGCGTCCATCTCTATACCGCCTCCGGGATGGTCGTTGCCGCCGTCATGGCCTGGGCGATCGTGAGCGGTGGCGCGAATGGATTTCGGCTGGCGATTGGCATGATGATCCTCGCCACATTGATCGATGCGACCGATGGCACTCTGGCCCGCCGCTGGCGGGTTCGCGAGGTCATTCCCGGTTTTGATGGCCGTCGTCTGGACGATATCATTGACTACCAGACCTACACCTCACTGCCCATTCTCTTTATCTGGCGCACCGGAACCGTCCCGGACGCTTATGGCTGGTGGCTGCTCGTGCCGCTTCTGGCCAGCCTCTATGGATTCGCCCAGACCGACGCGAAGACCGCTGACCATTTCTTTCTGGGGTTCCCCTCTTACTGGAACGTCGTCGCGATCTACCTCTACTGGTTTGGCCTCCCGGCTGGCTGGAATGTGGCGATCATCCTCCTGCTTGCAATTCTGACCTTCGTTCCGGCCCTCTATTTG
>JBEAVZ010000201.1:0-9795 GCA_041160645.1 Acidobacteriota bacterium | reverse complement strand
GTAAATTCTCTCCGCGCCTCCGCGTCTCCGCGTGAGCCAACCCAAAGATGCCCCTCCCCCTGATCCGGCAGTCAAAACTGGAGGACCTCCTGAACAACGATCAATCAAATGGCTGGGAATCAGTCGCGGAAAGGTTCATGGCTCTGCGCTCATCGATTGGCGCGGCGACGGTATGCACCTGGTCGCGGGCTCTGCCCGATAGTGTCGAGGTTGTTGATCGTCGCACAGGTTGAGGGGGGACAATCCTGTATTAAAATAGTTGTTTGAAATGCAAAAAATGTGATCTGTTTTTCATCAGAAATACGCATTACTATATAAAAGCAATCATCAGGAAGTGCGTAGTCCTGTTCTGTGACAGATTCTGGATCACTGGTCTATCGCCCCGTGATCACGCGCTTTCTGAAGTGATGAGACGACAAGCGCAGAGGGCAGACTCAATTCCAGAATCCTATGGTCTTAGCAAGGCAGATCAGCCTCGAGCAACTTTCAGCGGTCGATCCGGATCGGGAGTGCTTCATCATCAAATCGGTCATCGCGCCGCCGATCTGCCGAGCAATCATCAAGTTCCTTGATCACTTCAGTTCACTCGCCGCTCCCAATGAAAGCTGCGGTGGTGAAAACTGGTGGTACGATGTCAGCGACCGCGGGAATTCATTCCGGTCCTACATGTTCTACGAGCTTGGTCAGGTTGGTTCGCCAGACCTGCTCGAGACCTACCGGACGATCTTCAACCTCTACCGCCATTTCGGAGAGGCCAGTGAGTTGGGCGAGTTCGATCAGCTCATCTCCGATTCGTCCTTCACCACCAATTATCGAACGATTAATCCACTCGTCTTCTCCTATTCCTGCGGCACTTCCAACTTTGGCTGGCACAGGCATGATGCCCGCAACCAGCGCTTTCAACTCTTACTGAACGTCACCGCGCCGAATCGCGACTACCGGGGAGGCGAAACCCTCGTCTATATGGGTGACGGCCGGCCGGAGCTGGCCGATGATGGCTATGTCTGTTTCGGTGAGGAGTTCTCGCTGGGCGATATCTTTTCGTTTCCCTATGACCGGTGGCACAAGGTAAACCCGACCAGACAGGCTGGGGGAGCAGGGAAGCGCGTCTCGGTCTTGATGCCCCTCGCGGCGAGGAACAATCCTGAATATCGGAACGAATACCTCTAGGCTGAACTTCTGACAGAGGTCATCTTCCTGATCGATTATTCAATAATGGGTGATCCGGGGGGATGATGCGTGGGGGTGCACTTTAGCAATGAGCGGGCAGCCCCCAGGCGAAGTGCTGCCCGCTTTGGCTTAGGCTGGCGGAGCGACCGATTTGAACTCCGCGGGGACGATCTGCCGGAGCTGTGCGAAGCCGATCCGTTCGACGAAGTCTCCGAAGGCCTCACCCGTCTGGCGCTGGTCACGATAGTGAGCGAGCACGGGTTGGAGGGCGACCACCAGCTGGTTGAGCGGCACCAAGTCGAGGAAGGGGCGCGCGAGGCGCGTTCCGGCCGGATTGCCACCGAGGAAGACCATGTACTTGTCCTGCGAGCGGCCGACAAAGGCGATCTCCGCGACGTAAGGCCGGGCGCATCCGTTCGGGCAGCCGGTCATGCGCGCAGTGATCTCACTGGCGGGGATTCCGAGATCGGTGAGCGTCTGCTCGAGATGATCGATCACCCCGGGGAAGACTCGTTCGGCCTCAGCCAGCGAGAGGCCGCAGGTGGGCAGGGCGACGCAGGCCATCGCCTGGCGCCGTGCCGGAGAGATCTCCTCGACCGGGCGAATGCCGTATTCGCTCAGCAGAGCCTCGACTGCCGGCCGATCGGCGGCGGCGATGCCAGTGAGCAGGATGTTCTGCTGCGCGGTGAGGCGCGTCGCCAGATCGAACTTTTCGATGATGGTTCGCAGTCCCGTGCGGAGTCGATAATCGCCCCGATCGGCAATCCGGCCATTTTCGATATGCAGCCCGAGGTACCAGCGGCCATCGCCCTCCTCGTGCCATCCGAGATGGTCGTGAACGGAGAAGGCGGGCATCGGTCTGACCGGTGCGAGCGGGAACCCGACCCGGCGCTGCAGCTCCTCCCGGAACCATTCGACGCCGCGATCCGCAAGAACATACTTCAGCCGGGCGTGCTTCCGATTTTCACGATTACCAAAATCACGATGGATCGAGACGACGCCGGTGACGGCCTCGATGGCCTGCGCGGGGGTGACGAAGGCGATCTCATCGGCCAGGCGGGCATAGGTGGCGCTGTTGTTGTGCGACATGCCCATGCCTCCACCGGCCAGCAGATTGAAGCCGACCAACTGCTGGTGCTCATCGAAGAGGCCCACCAGCCCGACATCGTTGGTGTAGATGTCGACGCAGTTGTCGCCGGCATCGGCGATGGCGATCTTGAACTTGCGTGGCAGGTAGGTCTTCCGGTAGAGCGGATCATCGATCTCCGTCTCTTCGACCATCTTTTGATCATCGATCCAGATCTGGTGATAGGCGGTGGTCCGCGGGAAGAAGGCCTCGGTCAGGGAGAGGGCATACTCTTCGAGCGCGCGGCGGCGCGGATCGGCCCCGGGGGCCGGACAGGCCATGACATTGCGGACGATGTCGCCGCAGGCTCCGAGCGTCGTGATGAGCGCCTGGTTGATGTTCTGCACCGTCTCGCGCAACTCACCCTTGATCACTCCGTGAAACTGGATCGTCTGACGGGTCGTGATCCGCAGCGTTCCGTTGGCAAAGCGATCGGCGATGGCGTCGAGCAGCAGGTACTGGCGGGACGTCAACTGGCCGCCTGGCAGCCGGGTCCGGAGCATGAACTGATGGTGATCAGCGGTCCGGTCGAGCTTGCGGGCGTCACGATCCTCCTGCTGGTAGATACCGTGAAACTTGAGCAGTTTGTCAGACGCATCACTGAAATAGGGGTTGCTGTTCTGTAGTTCGGCGCCAATCTCACCGCGCAGTCCGCGGCTCTCCGCCTTGATCTGTTCTGGACTCTGTTTTGCCATAATTCCTGTTGCCGAGCTGCGACTCGGATCTCTTTGGGTCACGAGACGGTTCAGATCAACAAGCATCGAGCTGGCTGACTGAAGAGCGATCTCTGGGATGAATAATGCCCGCCCACGATAAGCTTGATGACGAGGGCAGGCTGATTTGATGACGTCAAATTTTGGCCCAATAGTGGAGCGTATGCAAGCGTCTGGCCGGCTCAGATGGTCGCAAATCGTCGGATTAACCAAGACTAAATGGGCAAAGGTGGATATAATGCCCAATTTGGTCTACGGCCTGCAGCTACGCCGAAAAGATTGGTCCCGGGACGGCAATCAAGAGAGACCGCAGTGACCAGAGAGAGATTGGAAGCCAGAGAGATTGTAAAAGCAATGGGAAGCGCATTGATACTGGCGGGGCATGGCTCGCACATCAGCCCAAACACGGCCGGCCTGGTCTGGCGGCACGTCGACTACTTGCGGTCGCAGGGAGTCGCGGACGAGGTTACCGCCGCCTTCTGGAAAGAGAAGCCCTCATTCGCCCGAGTGCTCGAGACGGTGACGGCGCCGGCGGTGACGATTGTGCCGCTCTTCACCTCGCGCGGGTTCTTTACGCAGTCGGTCATTCCGGCGGAGATGGGCTTGACGGGTGAGCTGACGCTCCGCGAGGGGCGCGAGATTCGCTATGCGGCGCCGCTCAATGAGCATCCCTATCTGGCCGCGGTGGTGCGGGCGCGGATCGAGTCGGCTTGTCGCGATTACGGGCTGCCAGCCGCGCTGACGGCCGTGGCGATCATTGGACACAGCACCCGCCGTAATCCCGAGAGTCGGCTGGCGACCGAGGCCCAGGTGGCCGGGCTCTGCGCCGCGGGGATCGAGGCGCGGGCGGTCTATCTTGAAGACTCCCCCGCCATTCCGGAGATCTATCAGTTGACGATGGCGCCGAACCTGGTGGCGGTTCCTTTCTTCCTCGCCGCCGGATCGCACACGACGATCGATCTGCCCCGCGCGCTCGGCCTCGAGCCGGGAGCGGTGGAGGGATGGGTTGAAGGGCGGCGGGTCATCTACACCGCGCCGGTCGGCGTTGATGATGATCTGCGGGAGGTGATCCTCGCCCTCGCCAGAGAAGCCGGGGCGTCGCTGCGCGCACCGAATGCGCCGGATGGCGATAGCTGGCGCGGCTTTCCGGCGGCGGGACGCGAGGAGTTGCTGGCCGCGGTCAGGGCGGCTGGCGTCATGAAGTTTGGTGGCTTGCGGTTGAGCCTGGATGAGGTGCGTGTCTGGGGAGATGACGAGGCTGGCGAGGTGATCGACCATCCGGCCGCTTTGCGCCGGCGGGTGCGTGAGGCGCCGTTTCGATCGCTGGCGACCGACACGAATCTTCCCCGCGGCTGGCGGGTCAGAATTGCGCGACCGGAATGGCTCCATGCCGCGGTCGAGACGATCTATCCGGGGGCGGTGGCCCACTGGGCAGCAGCGCGAACGGGCCAGCTGACGGTCAATTCGCTCGCCAAGACGGCGCGGCGGCAGGTCGGAATGTTCCGGCCCCTCGAGACAATTCCAGAAGAGGAGCAGGCGCGCATCGTGCACGAGGTATGCGCGGGTTGTGTTGGCGATCCGCTCTGGGCGGGAGAGAGCCAGGCGGATCGACTGGCGTGCCCGGAGCCCTGCAATCATTGGTTGAGCGCCGCCCTGGAGCGACAAGTATGAACGTTGGAAAAGTATATCTGATTGGCGCGGGACCTGGCGATCCGGGGCTGATCACCGTCAAGGGATTGGCGCTGCTGCGCCGCGCCGAAGTGGTCATTCATGACCGGCTGATTCCACCGGAGCTGCTGAGCGAAGTCAGCGCAGAGGCGGAGGTCTTCGATGCCGGCAAGGCCCAGCATGACCACCGCATTCCGCAGCCGCGGATCAATCAGCTGTTGGTTGAGAAGGCGCGGGAAGGGAAGATGGTTGTGCGGTTGAAGGGCGGCGATCCGTTTGTCTTCGGGCGTGGCGGTGAAGAGGCGGCGTTCTGCCAGGCAGCCGGGATCCCCTGCGAGGTCGTTCCCGGAGTCTCCAGTGCGATTGCCGTGCCCGCCTCCGTGGGGATTCCCGTCACCCATCGCGATCTGGCCAGCTCCTTCACTGTCTTCACCGGGCACGAAAATCCGCATAAACCGGAGAGCTCGATCGACTACCCGGCCGTTGTTGCGGCGGCCCGGGCCGGGACAATCGTTTTGCTGATGGGCGTGACCTATCTTGAACTGATCGTCGCCGCGCTGCTCGCGGCGGGGCTGGAGGCGACCCGCCCCGCGGCGGGGATCGAGTCGGGAACCACCGCCAGCGAGAGGGTGGTCGTCGGGACTCTCGCGACCATTGTCGATCTCTCGCGGGCGGCGGGGATCGCCTCACCGGCCCTCTTTGTGATTGGCGAGGTGGTCGGGTTGCGACCGGACCGCCCCGCCGTCGAGCCGCCAGAGTGAGCGTCCTGAGTCAGGGCTCCCACTGGCCGTGGCGACTAATCGATGATTCCCGCCGCGACCGTGTTGTTGGTGTTCTCGTTGATCAGAATGAAGGCTCCGGAGGCACGCTGCTCGCGGTAACTGTCATAGATGACCGGCTCGGCCGTCCGGATGAGCACCTTGCAGATGTCGTTCAGCCTGATGTCCCCATTACTCTCCAGCTGCTCAAAACTGTGGATGGCAATCTGGGATTGAACCTCCTTGATCAGCGCTTTGGTCCGGAAACTGTTCTGTTGCAGCAACAGCTTCTGTCCGGGAAGATAGGCTGAGTTATCCATCCAGCAGAGGGTCGCGTTGATCTCCCGCTCTACTTTTGGCAGGTCTTCCCGGGGCACGATCGTATTGCCCCGACTAACATCGACATCGTCGCGCAGGTGCAGGACGACTGGATCGTCAGTTTCGGCCAGCTCGATCTCGGACTGGTGCTTCTCGATCTTCTCGATCACGGTCTCAATGCCCGCCGGCAGTACGGTGACCTGCTGGCCTTTGCGGTAGTTTCCGCTATGGACATAGCCCGCATAGCCGCGATAGTCGTGCAGCTCGTCCGTCTGGGGGCGAATCACGTACTGAACCTGGAAACGGGATAACTCTCTCCGCTTCGTCTCCTGAATGGTCACCTCCTCGAGAAACTTCAGCAGCGGCTGGCCGTGGTACCAGTCCATGTTGGTCGAGCCGTTGACGACATTATCACCGGCGAGCGCGCTGACCGGGATGAAGGTGATCTCCTTCAGTTTCAGTGGCCCGGCAAACTGCCGGTATTCCGACTCGATCCGTTGGAAGACCTCCGCGGAGTAATCGACCAGATCCATCTTGTTGATGCAGACGACGACGTGAGGTATGCCAAGGATCGCCGAGATGATGCTGTGGCGCTTCGTCTGATCGGTGATGCCGTGCCGGGCATCGACGAGGATGATCGCCAGATCGGCATTTGACGCTCCGGTGAACATGTTACGGGTGTACTGGATGTGTCCCGGCGTATCGGCAATGATAAATTTTCGCTTGCTGGTGCTGAAATATTTGTACGCGACATCGATGGTGATGCCTTGTTCGCGCTCGGCGCGCAACCCATCCGTCAGCAACGCCAGGTCGATCTCGACATCGATGCCGGTCGATTTGCTCTGCCTGGTCAGGGTCTCGATGATATCCGTCGAGATCGACTGGCTGTCGTAGAGCATTCGCCCAATCAGCGTGCTCTTGCCATCATCGACATTGCCGGCGGTAAAAAATCGTAACAGTTCCATTAGAAGTACCCCGCTTTCTTGCGATCTTCCATCGCCGCTTCGCTGATTCGGTCGTCCATACGGGTCGCCCCGCGCTCACTGATCCTGGTCTGTTTGATCTCGTCGATGATGTCGTCGAGGGTCAGCGCCTCACTCTCGACTGCCGCGGTGCAGGTCATGTCACCGACGGTGCGGTAACGAACCCTCTTTCTGACGATCTGATCGGACGCCTCCAGTTTCAGGTAGTGCGAGTTGGCCATGAGTTGACCGGTCTCGGTCACTACACACTCGCGTTCGTGGGTGAAATAGATACTCGGCAGTTCGATCCGCTCCCGCTTGATGTAGTTCCAGACATCCAGTTCGGTCCAGTTGCTGATCGGAAAGACCCGCACGTTCTCACCCTTGTTGATGCGGCCATTGTAGATCTTCCACAATTCGGGTCGCTGCATCTTTGGTTCCCATTGCCCGAACTCGTCACGCACCGAGAAGATGCGCTCCTTGGCGCGGGCCTTCTCTTCATCCCGCCGCGCTCCGCCTAGACAGGCGTCAAATTGAAACTCTTCGATCACCTCGAGCAGGGTGTGGGTCTGCAGGGCGTTACGGCTGGGAAACTTGCCTCTCGCATCGGTGAGCCCCTTCCGGCGAATCGTCTCTTCGACCTGGCGGACAATGAGCCGTTCACCGAGCCGCTCGACATAACTGTCGCGGAGGGCCAGGGCTTCCGGGAAGTTGTGCCCGGTATCGATATGGACGAGCGGGAAGGGCAGTCTGCCCGGACGAAACGCCTTTAACGCCAGATGGGCCAGACAGAAGCTGTCTTTGCCGCCACTGAAGAGCAGCGCCGGATTCTCGAACTGTCCGGCCACTTCGCGAATGATGTAGATTGCTTCGGCTTCCAATTGATCGAGATAGTCCTTTTGCCTGCTCATCTCTCGTTGCCTGATTGTTCCAGTATTGCTGTTCATAAGTATATAAAAGTTGTATTGACAGATCCGGTTATGATTGCAGATGAGTCCGGTCGATCTTCTGGCCCCGGACAGTTGGCCGCGGGCGCGCTAGCGGTGGAGCCCGCACTCTTTGCTGGTGCTCGATTCCCACCACCATCTGCCCGCCCGAAAGTCCTCACCGGGCCGGATTGCGCGCGTGCAGGGCTGACAACCGATGCTGACGAATCCCTGGTCGTGCAGCTTGTTGTAGGGAATTGTTGAAGCGCGGATGGCCTCCCCAACCTCTTCCTGGCTCCAGTCCAGCAGTGGGTGGATCTTGATGACCTGGTTCGTCTCATCCCATTCGGCCTTGGTCACGTCGTGGCGTCCGGCCGAGTGCGCGGCGCGGATGCCCGTCACCCAGATCGTACCCTCCCGGAGGGCCCGCTGCAGCGGCTCGACCTTTCTGATGCGACAACACTCCTGGCGCGCTTCAACGCTCTCATAGAAACTGAATGGTCCCTTGGCGGTGACCAGCTGCTCGACCTGGTCGGCCGCTGGCGCATAGACCTGAATCTGCCGGCCGTACCGGCTCAGGGTCTGGCCCAGAACATCGTAGGTCTCCGGAAAGAGTCGTCCGGTATCGAGCGTAAAGACCTTGATATCAAGGTTGTTGGTGAAGATGTAGTGGGTGATTATCTGGTCTTCATAACTGAGGCTGGTCGAGAAGACAACTCTTTCCGAAGGCAGAGACGCAATGGTTCTGAGGATCTCTTCGGCATTCTTCCCCGCGATCAGTGACTCAATTTGATCGATCTTCTTCATTCATTCCCCTCTGTTGAATAGCTACGAATTACAACTGGTTATCGATATCAGAGAAACAGACGTTTGAGGCTCACGACGATGACGACGATACCAACCAGCAGCATGGTCATCCTGGTTGGGAGCTTATTGGCCAGAAAAGCGGCGATCGGTGCGGCTATGACGCCGCCGATGATCAGGCCGGCGATGATGTAGAGATGGGTCAGGCCGATCAGGGTAAAGAAGGTGATCGAGCTGGCCAGTGAAACAAAGAATTCGGTCAGGTTGGCCGAGCCGATCGAGTACTTGGCATTTCTTCCGCCGGCGATGAGCGTCGATGAGACGATCGGTCCCCATCCGCCGCCGCCGATCGAATCGAGAAACCCGCCGATTGCCGCCAGCGGAAAGACCCGCTTGATCTTTTCGCGGATGCGATCCTTGCGGAGAGCTTTGAAGATGATCAGCAGTCCGAGGAACATGGTGTAGATCGAGATGATTGGCTTGACGATGTAGTTATAGTGCTCAAACGTCGAGAGGACATACGCGCCAAGGATCGCCCCAAGAATGCCCGGCAGCAGCAGGTTGCGGAAGAGCTTGGTGTTCACATTCCTGAACTTGAGGTGCATGAGCCCAGAGACGCCGCTGGTGACCACTTCCGAGGCGTGAACACTGGCGCTCGAAGCGGCCGGTGGAACACCGACGGAGAGAAGAAAAGATGTGGCGGTGACGCCATAGGCCATCCCCAGGGCGCCGTCGATCATCTGGGCGGTGAATCCGGCGAGGATAAAGATCAGGATATCTGAATCGACCCGGCCGAGCAGCTGCACCGCGTACTGATTGATCAGTTGCGGGGGCGCAAAATAACAGAGCAGATAGCCGGCGAGGATCAGGAGCGGGGTGGAGAGTCCGAAGAGCAGCATCCACTGCCGGCTGATGGTCGACGGGCTATTTCCCGATCCGGTTTTTACCCCCGGAAGTAACCTTTGAAAGACAGGAAACAGCTTGTTTATCTCTTCAGTACTCATAACATAGTCAAGCTAACAGTTAGTGATGTTAGAGATCGTGGCAATTACGCCTGTCTCCAGATAACGACAGAGAGCACGACAGCTTAAGACGAGTAACAGCAAGCTGGTTACTGCTCAATTCAGCCGCTCAGTACCGTCAACAGGCAACACTATGCCGACGAGCGGATCTCAGCGATGCTCGGAAGCAGGAAGGCATAGTTATTTTGAGCTGTCGGTGACCGGGCAGTCGGGCGTGGAGGCAAGAGGCGTCTGCGAACGTTGCGCTTGTTCCGAGCAGTGCTCTCTGCAAAACTGAAAAGCCCCGCGCTGTGTAACAACGCGAGGCTAGAAACTTGGATATTTCCCT
>JBEAVZ010000182.1:0-6185 GCA_041160645.1 Acidobacteriota bacterium | reverse complement strand
GGATCCAGTGGATCCGGACATCGACTCTACCGCAACGAGCTGATCCCCTCCGGAAAGCTCCGGCTGACCGATGTCAGTCGGTCGGCCGGTGTAGACCACCGCAGCTATGGGATGGGCGTGGCCGTCGGTGATATCGACGGGGATGGCGATCAGGATCTTGTTGTCACCGGCTATGGTCCGGATCTCCTCTTTCGGAATAATGGAAACGGCACCTTCACCGAGATCGCTCAGGAGGCGGGCATCGCTGATCCGCGCTGGTCGACCAGCGCCGCCTTCCTCGACTACGACCGGGACGGTGACCTCGATCTCTACGTTGCCAACTACGTCGACTTCACCGTCGCGGGGAACAAGCGCTGCACCGCGGCGACTGGCGAGATCGACTACTGCACTCCGGCCGCCTACCGTCCGGTTCCGGATATCCTCTACCGCAATGACGGACGAGGGAGGTTCACCGACGTGACCAGCCAGGCAGGGATTGGCGCGATTGCCGGACCCGGACTGGGCGTGACAGTGGCCGACTTCGATGGTGATGGCTGGAGCGACATCTATGTCGCCAACGACGGCGCAGCGAACCTGCTCTGGATCAACCAGAAGGATGGCGCCTTTGTCGAGAATGGGCTTCTTGCCGGAGCGGCCTATGCGATGACGGGCATCCCACGGGCCGGGATGGGCGCGACGGCCGGCGATTACGATAATGATGGCGACCTGGATATCCTGGTCACCAATCTGACCCGCGAAGGCTTCACCCTCTTTCGAAATAATGGGCGTGGTCTCTTTGATGACTACTCGGATCAGGTCGATCTGACCCGCTCCAGTTTTCTGTCGACGGGCTTCGGCGTCGGGTGGTTCGACTATGACAATGACGGCTGGCTCGATCTCTTTGCGGCCAATGGAGCGGTGACGATCGTTGAGAAGTTGAAGGGCGAGGTCTATCCATACCATCAACCCAACCAGCTCTTTCACAACGAATCGCAGGGCCGGAGGCTGCGGGAGATAGCTCCGGCGGAGGAACCGGTTCTCAAGTTGTCCGAGGTGAGTCGGGGAGCGGCTTTTGGCGATATCGACAATGATGGCGATGTCGATATCCTGATCAGCAACAATCGTGGTCGGGCCCGCCTTCTGCTCAATGAGCGCCGCGGGGCCACCCACTGGCTCGGCGTGAGGTTGCAGTCAACCGGCCCGAACCGGGATGGCATTGGCGCTGTCGTTACCGTGCAGCGCGCGGCCGCGCCATCGCTGGTCCGTCTCGTCCATACCGATGGCAGCTATCTCAGCGCCAACGATTCGCGTCTCCACTTTGGACTTGGAGGTGCGCGAGTGGTCGAGAAGCTTGTCGTCAGATGGCCGGATGGCCGCGAGCAGATTGTCGATCGGCCGCCGGTCGACCGTGTTCTGACAATTCGTTATCCCGGCCAATAGGCCCATAAGCCAATAAGATTCATCTTTAGTCTGACCGTTCGATTAAAGCCTACTACCAAGGAGATCCAAAGTGTCAAGGTACCTGCTCATTCGCCTGCTGCTCATTGTGCCACTCCTGCTTATCTGGCCGGGCAGACCGCTCCGCGCCCAGGTTGCGAAAGGGGGCCGCGCCGCTGCGTCCCCACTCCGTCTGCCGCGGTTGCCCGGAGCGCGCCCCCGCAACATCGTCTTCATTCTGACTGATGACCATCGCTATGATGCGCTCGGTTTTTTGAAGGGCCAGCCATTCGTGCAGACACCGGCGCTCGATGCCATGGCTCGCCGGGGCGTCCACCTTCGAAATGCCTTTGTGACGACGGCCCTCTGCAGCCCCAGCCGGGCCTCGATCCTCACTGGCAACTATGCCCACCGCCACCGGGTCGTCGACAACAACAATCCGGTCGGACGTGACCTCGTCTTCTACCCCCAATATCTGCAGGCGGCCGGATATCAGACAGCGATGATTGGCAAATGGCATATGGGTGGAGAGATCGACGATCCGCAGCGTGGTTTTGACCACTGGGTCAGCTTTAAAGGGCAGGGGACCTATCTTCCCAGCCGCAATGGTCTCAATGTTGATGGCCGGCGGGTCGCGCAGAAGGGCTACATTACCGATGAACTGACCGATTACGCCATCGACTGGCTCGAGCAGCGAAAGACCGATCGTCCCTTCATGCTCTACCTCGCCCACAAGGGCGTGCACGCCGAGTTTGAGCCGGCCGCCCGCCACAAGGGGCGCTACGCTGGTGAGCGATTCATCGAGCCGGTCACACAATCGATCGAGATGATGGCCAAATTCCCGATGTGGGTCCAGAATCAGCGCAACAGCTGGCACGGGGTCGAGTTTCCCTATCACTCCGATCTCAATATTGCCGAGTACTACAAACGTTACGCGGAGACGCTCCTTGCCGTTGACGACAGTGTTGGCCGCGTCATGTCGTGGCTCGAGGAGAAGCGTCTGCTCGATTCGACGCTGGTCATCTACATGGGAGACAACGGCTTTGCCTTCGGCGAACATGGCCTGATCGACAAGCGAACCGCGTATGAGGAGTCGATGCGTGTCCCGATGCTCATGCAGTGTCCGGAACTCTTCAAGGGCGGGACGACGATCGAACAGGTGGTCGCGAACATCGACATCGCCCCAACACTGCTCGAGGCGGCCGGACTCCGCCCGCCCGCCAATCTCGATGGGCGCAGTTTTCTCAGTCTGGGGCGGCAGACCGGCGGCGCCACGGTTGCGTGGCGTCAGGAGCTCCTCTACGAGTACTTCTGGGAACGTAACTTTCCCCACACGCCGACGATCCACGCCCTGCGTGGCGACCGCTACAAGTATATCCACTACCACGGCGTCTGGGATACCGATGAACTCTTCGATCTGCAGGAGGATCCCCGTGAGACCCGGAATCTGCTCGACAGCCCGGACCATCGCCAGGTTGTCCGGGAGATGAACCAGAAGCTCTTTGCGCTGCTTGGGTCAACCGCGGGGCTCTATATTCCCCTCTACCCTGATCGGGGCGGGCAATCAAACCTCCGGCACCGGGGACGTTCAGGAGCGGCCACCTTTCCTGACCGCATGCTTCGCCATTGAGGCAACGCACCTTGAAATGGGCTTGTGGAAGAGGCCCAAATAAAGAGAGAGGCCGGAACATTCCGGCCTCTCTCTTTATTTGGGACGATAGGGTGGCTACTTGACCTCCAACCGAACCATCTCTCCGCCTGAGGCTTCCCAGGCCATCATGCCGCCAAGCATCGCCGCGGCACCCTTGAATCCTGCCTTGTCGAGAAGAAGCGCCGCCCGGGCGCTCGTATGCTCGTTCGGTCAGGTACAGTAGGCGATGATCTTCTTGTCCCGTGGAAGTCCGGTGAAGTCACCCGCCTCGAGTTTGCTCAGCGGGAAGTCGATCGCGCCCTTGGTGTGGTTGGCCTTGTAGGCCTCGGTTCCACGAACATCGATGACGACGGCCTTGCCGTCTTTGACCAGAGTAATCGACTCCGCGGCGGTAATCCGCTGCATTGCCGCTTCCGCATCCTGATCTTCCGCTCCGACTGGTGACGCGACCGGCGCTGGAGAGGCGGTCGCGGACGCCATGCTCTTCTCCGCCGACGTGTCACAGGCAAGCGAAGCAAAGAGCATTGCTCCCGCTCCGATCATCCCCCAGACACGCCAGCTGCTCTTCGTCAATTGCATATTTTTGACTCACTTTGCTGGGTAGTGTGATGATAGCTGGCTGCCCGATGGAACTGATGCTCCGGGGTGTCTCCAGCTGCACGTTTGAATTCTACCCAAAAGGGCTGGATTACTCAATAAAGAGGTTGGGTCTTCAGCTGACATTCCTTGTCCCTTGCCAGGGAAATCGCATGATGAACTCGCTTGACAATAAGGGGATTGAAGATAGCGATAGGACTGATAGGATTTTGTTCAGATCGATCCAAGCGGTCTGACGGGCCTCACTGAATCTACTGGTCCTACTGGTCCTATTAGTCCTATCAGTCCTACCAATCGCCCCCTGCCAGTCAAGTGAGTTTAAAATGCGAATCCCCTGTGTCCATTGCCAGAGCGTCAGTCCATCTGGCTCGTTCATGGGCAGTTACGGGCCTTGCGGAATCCGTTCTGCCGGGCCTCCTCCTCGGTGCGGAAAGAGACGCGGTTCCGAAAGCCAATCTTCTCGTAGTCGGGGCAATTGGGCAGATGGTAGATTCCGGAGTTGCGGTTACCGCGCACCGCTCCGGACGGTTCTGATGATGCGCCGGTGGGCGGCGTGCTGGTGAAGATGCCCCGGCCGGCCGCGGATCCGTTCCGTGCGGCGGCCCGATGATCCCAGGGCGGAGTCGGATTGCTGGTTCCCCAGAGCCCCCGGCGCCCGCGTCGCGCCTCCGTCTCCGCCCGGTCAAAGAGGGGACGGTCGACGGCCGGGATGTCATTCGCGTAAGCGCGATAGTACCAGGCGAGGCCCGCCTGCAACTGGGCGAGATTGACATCGGTCTCCCCAACATAGACGCGCCCGAGCCGCCGGTTGTAACGATCTTCTTTCTGCCAGACTACCCGGACTTCGCGGCCAAAGACGAGGCGTGACAGGTTATCCCGCGAGACCCGACCGAAATCCTGCCCCATCTCCGGAGCATCGATCCCGTTGAGCCGGATCCGGTGCTCACGATTGCCCGGGCCGAGAAGTGTGATCGTGTCTCCATCACTCACTCCAACGACCTTGCCGGTCAGAATCTCGCCTCTCCGGAACTGGATCGCCCCGGAGACGCTTATGCTGCTGGCGATAATGCTCAGAACGAGCAAAGACAGACTACCCCACCGCAAGGGCCGTCGTGGGTCTCTTCTCCCCATGGTTGGTTACTCCTCTGTAGAATTCAGCCGCAACCGCACACCTCTCTCCAGCGGAGTCACGCACTCGCCAAAGGCAGACCGGTCCACTGAGGTCACCTTTCAGACGGTAGTTTGTCCAAGCCTGGCGGCTGGGATCAGGGTGAGCAGTCACCGATTTCTGGACACTGGCCGGGATGACCGGCAGTTTTGCTCCGCTGGTCCGGGCGGAGCCACCCCGGCAGTTTAATTTATGGAACATTTGTTTTACAAGTCAGACTTCAGTCCGGCATTCCGGTCCATTCCGGAGCCGCCGCCAGCCGACTCTGCGTTCACTCACGGACGTTTCAGCTTCTGTCTCGCGCCTCGATATCCTCGCCGGTTGCTCTTTCCTGGCGGCTCAGCGATGATTGACGCTGAATCCAGAGATGGCCAAAAATGGCCGGGGAGAAGAGCGGTGAAGGTTCTCAACGTCGTTGGAGCGCGTCCCAATTTTGTCAAGATGGCGCCGTTAGTTCGGGAGATGGACCGCCGATCGGGGCAGATCGAGTCGCTCCTTGTCCACACCGGTCAGCATTATGACGAGCGGATGGCGGGGAGTTTCTTTCGTGACCTTGGGTTGCGGCGGCCCGAGATCGATCTGGGGATCGGCTCCGGGAGCCATACCGAGCAGGTCGCGCGGATAATGCTGGCTTTTGAGCCAGTATTGAAGAGCTATCGCCCCGATTGGCTGCTAGTGGTTGGCGACGTCAATTCGACCCTCGCCTGCGCGCTGGTCGGCGCGCGGGTCGGGGTCAGGATTGCGCACGTCGAGGCCGGGCTCCGGAGTGGCGACCGGAGTATGCCGGAAGAGATCAACCGCCTGCTGACCGATCAGCTGGCCGACCTTCTCTTGACGCCGAGCGCGGACGCCGATCAAAATCTGCGGCGCGAGGGGATCGGGCCGGAGCGGATTGTCCGGGTTGGCAATGTCATGATCGACTCGCTCTTCGAACAGCTTGCGGCGGCTACGCATTCGCGGATCAGGGAAGAGTTACAGCTGGAGCCCGGGGGCTACGCCGTTCTGACGATCCATCGGCCGGTCAATGTGGATGATCCGTCGCGCCTCGCGCAGCTGCTGCGACTCTGCGGTGAGATCGCCGACCGCCTGCCGGTCGTCCTCCCCCTCCACCCGCGCACACGGGAGCGGATTGCGCAGGGCGGAGCGGCGCTCCACCCTGGCATCCGGACGATTGAACCACTGCCCTATCCCGACTTTCTGCGACTCTGGAGCGGCGCCCGGCTGGTCTGCACCGATTCCGGGGGGCTGCAGGAGGAGACCTCGGCGCTGGGGATTCCTTGTCTGACGCTGCGGGAGACTACCGAACGCCCGGTGACCATCGAGCGGGGAAGCAACCGTCTGGTCGGCACCGAT
>JBEAVZ010000103.1:0-3476 GCA_041160645.1 Acidobacteriota bacterium | reverse complement strand
CTCTGCAAAACCCTGTCCATTGTCATCTACCCACAGGCTCAGTTCCCTTCCGCCGACCGTGATCTCGATCCTCACCTCGGTCGCCCCGCTGTGTCGCACGATATTGTTGATCGTCTCCTTGAAAAACAGATAGACGTGGCGCCGCTTCGGCACATCGAGCGTCACCTTCTCCTCCGTTCCGCTGAACTTCAGCTCGATATCCCCCTTCGCGGCGAGCGTCTCCCCGGCAAAGCGGCGCATCCGCTGCACCAGATCCGTCAACGAATCCCGTCGTGGATTGACCACCCAGACGATCTCCTCCATCGAATCGATCGCTGCCCGCGAGATCTCGGCGATCCGGTGCAGATTGAACTCCCGCGTCGTAGCCTCACTCACGCTGCGTTGCTCCGGCTCGCCCAGCGCCACTTCGCTGAGGATGGCAATCTGGGTCAGGCTCGAGCCAACCTCATCATGGAGATCCGCCGAGATCTGCGTCCGCAGGCTCTCCAGCCGCATTCGCTGGCGTTTGCGGTTCCAGTAGATCAGGTAGCCAATCCCGGCGATCACCGCGCTCAGCGGCACGATGAACCACCACGTAAACCAGAAGGGTGGCGCGATGCTGAATTCGAGCTCAGCCGGCCTCTCGCTCGGGATCCCCAGCGAGTTGATCGCCCGGATGCGCAGCTGATACTTTCCCGGGCCCAGATTGACGTAATTGACCGAGCGCAATTCGCCGCGATCGACCCAGTCCCCGTCAACCTGATCGAGCCGAATCTGGTAGCGCAGCTTGTCGCCGACCGCAAAACTGAGCCCCAGGTACTCGATCTCGATCTGATTGTTATCATTACTGATGGTCGGAAGAGAGAGATTGGTCTCCCCGACGGCCGAGATGACCTGCTCGCGTCCACCGATCCGCAACCGATCGATAAAGATCTGGGGAGGCTTGATGGTGATGGCTTCACTGGGAGTGAAGGTGGAGATCCCCTGTGTCGTGGCGACCCAGATGGCGCCAGCAGCATCGTGGTAGAGATCATCGACACTCCCGAGCGCCAGCCCCTCAAACTGGGAGAAGTGGCGAACCTCTCCAGTTTGGTGATCGAGCTGGTCCAGCCCACGGGCGGTGCCGGCATAGATACGACCATAGCGATCTTCCACCAGGCTCGTAACCCGGTTGGAGAGCAGCCCCTTCTCCTTGCCATAATACTGGAAGGTCAATTTGTCGGCACGCGGATTGTCGATTCTGATTAAACCCTGAATGGTCGACCCGGCCCATAAGCGGCCCTCGTGGTCAAAAAGAAGGCTGTGAATATTGCCCCGCGGCGCACTAACCTCTTCACTGATGCGCGAGAGCCGACCACCGGCATAGCGCGCCAGCCCTCCCGGCAGAATATCGTGGCTCAACCCAAACCAGATCACCCCGTCGCGATCCTCGGCGATGGCCGTCACCTGGTGGTTCTGAAAGATCGACTGATTCTCCCCCTTCGAGATGTTGACGATCCGGTTGGTCGCCCGCTCCCAGCGGTCGAGATGATGAATATTCTTCTGGCTGGTGGCGATCCAGATATCGCCGCGGGAGTCTTCGAAGAGCCGGGTCACCCAGTCGAGCGAGAGTCCATTGCTGGTGTTGAAGACGGCCTTGGGCTGGGCGGACTGGAGGTGACGAATCGAATTGCCGCCTGGAAAACGATAGACTCCATTACTGGTGGGAATCCACCAGTCACCCTGACGGTCCTGAAAGCTGACCTGATTCCACCCGGAAGAGAATGAGACCTCCGCCGGGATGTTCGGACGCACCCAGAAGAACTTGCCATTCTCGATCTGGCCGAGGCGCAGCTGAAGGTCGATATTCTCCGGTTTGGCGGGCGAACTGACATTGATAAAGCCCACCGCCGTGGTCCGCCCGTCCAAGGTCGCAAAGATCGAGACCGCCGAAGCGATGCGATCGGACATCCCATAGGTGGTGAAGCCGTTGTTTGTCCATTTGAGGATGCCCGCGTTGGCTGTTCCGATCCAGATGTGACCCAACGGACCAGCCGTGATGCAGTTGAGGTAGTAGTCACTCAGGCCATTTTGAATCAGATATTTCCGGATCGACGTCGCCCGGCCATTCGCATCGAGACGAAATGTCGCCAGCCCACGGTCGGTGGCCGCCCAGTAGACGTCATTGGACTCGTGGTAAAGATCGCGCACCCAGTCCCCGGGCAGCCCATCAACGTAGCCAATCTTCTGTCTGACGATCGATCCGCCGGTCTGCGGTGACGGGACGATCTCCAGCAGTCCGCGCCCACTGCCGGCCCAGACCCGGCCGGTCCGGTCCTCGACAAGTCGCGAAATCTCCATGTCCGGAAGCCCTTCGCGCTTGTCAAACTTTTCAAACTGGCCGCCACCCTTTCGATCAGGGTAGTAGATTACAAAGCCCCTCGAGAGACCAAGCCAGATCGATCCATCCGAGTGGGACATCAGCGAGCGGACATAAGGCGACTCACTGCCGGGAGCCAGGGTGGTCGTCGTGAAATTGGTTGGCTCAATCACGAAGCTTCCATTCTGACCGGTCAGCTTGAAGAGCCCGCTGGCAGTCCCACACCAGATCACCCCATCCAGCCCTTTGACCAGCGCCGTGACCGGGGTATGCTCTTCACCGGTCGGAAGCCGGTAGTAGGTGAACATCGGCGGACGCTGGCTTACTCGTCCTTTCGGCGCGCCCTGCGGATCGAAATAGACCAGTCCGCCATTGGTGGCCAGCCAGAACCGATGGTCATCGGTCTCGACCATATCCCTGATGTGTCGGTGCGGAAGCCCGTGCTCGACGTCATAAGTGACGAATCGGTACCCGTCGTAACGCGAGAAGCCCTCATTGGTGCAGATCCAGGCAAAGCCCTGCTGATCGAAATAGATCCGGTAGACAAAGTTCTGGGCCAGACCGTCTGTGGTATTGTATTTACGAAATGGGTAGAGCTCTGCCCTGACTGGCCGCGGCGGGGTGGTGAAGAGGAGCAGCACCAGCCCGAGCAGCAGTAAGGAGGCCTTGATCAAGTATCTGAAACGACTTGTACTCATGATCGCCTCAAAAGATATCTTGACGTAGTGGCCAGGTTGGCCAACGCGTTGAAAGTGATGAAAAATGCCAGGGAGTCCAGAGCGCCCCCTGGCAAGTTCGCCGGAAGTGGTTTAGATGAGCGTTGCAGCGTAGTGGAGCCGTTCGACGGTGCGCCGCTGGCCGATGGCCACCAGCACATCGAACATTCCCGGGCCGACCGCCTGCCCCGTCAGGGCGGTGCGGGCACCGTTGATGAGAAGCCCCGCCTTGACCCCTCTCTCATCGGCGAGCGCCCGGAGAGTCGACTCGGTCGTCTCGTGATCGAAGCGCGCAAGCACCGCCAGTCGCTCGGCCAGCTCCGGAAGAAGGGCCTTCAACGCCGGATCCTTGCGCAGGTTTTTGGCCACGGCCGCCTCCTCCCATTCAAAATCGAGTCCATCGACGAGGTAGGGGCGACCAA
>JBEAVZ010000046.1:0-19455 GCA_041160645.1 Acidobacteriota bacterium | reverse complement strand
AATATGAGCTTATTACTTGAAGGAAAGAAAGCACTGATCACGGGGGGATCCCGCGGACTTGGGCGTGCCTTTTGTGAAATCTTTGCGCGTGAAGGGGCCGATATCGCTTTCAACTACAATTCGCGCGATGACAAGGCCCGTGAGGTTGTCGAGGCGATCGAGCGGCATGGCCGCCAGGGTCTGGCCTACAAGGTCTCAGTGACCGATCGGCCAGCCATCAACAAGATGGTCCGGGAGATCCAGCACCAGTTTGGGCGGATCGACATCCTGATCAACAATGCCGCGATCAACCGGGCCGACAACTTCGCGACCATGACCGAGAGCTCCTGGAATCACGTCATTGATACCAATGTCAACAGCCTCTTCAACGTGACCAAGCCGGTCTTCAAGTATATGCTGCGCCAGCGCTCAGGGCAGATCCTGAACATCAGCAGCATTGGAGCGATCCGCGCCCTGCCGACGTCGGTCCACTATGCGACGTCGAAGGCGGCCGTGATCGGCTTCACGAAGTGTCTCTCACGCGAGGCGGCCCCGTTTGGAGTGACGGTCAACGCGATCGCTGCCGGCATCTTTGATACGGAACTGGCCGATATGCTGCCCGATCGCCTCTCGGGAATGTACCGATTCTGGGCGGCCAAGGGGCGCAATGGAAGACCGGAAGAGCTGGCGGAATTTGCCGCATTCATGGTCTCCGAGCGGAACAGCTTCATGGCGGGTGAAGTGGTTACGGTCGATGGCGGGGCCGTGGTCTAACACGACCTCCCCTTCATTTCATCCACTCAAAGACCTGGTAGTGACCGCCATCCATGCCAAGGCGGGTATAGACCTCGTGGGCCCGGGTATTGCGGCGGTCGGCATAGAGTCGAATTCCGCGCAGCTGCGGGTCGGCCGCGGCCCGTGCCCGGAGATATCCATAAAGACCGGCAAAGACGCCCTGCCCCCGTTCGGCGGGGACGACATAGACACTCTGAATCCACCAGACAAGGCCATTGCGCCAATCGCTCCACTCGTAGGTGATCAGCAGTGACCCGATCACCCGCCCCTCCCGCTCGGCAACAAAGTACTCTCCATAGAGAGGGAGGACCGTGGGATCAGTGGCGGAGGGGTTGGCGGAGGCCGTAAAGACGGCCCGCACCCCCTTCTGACACGTCTCACGATCGAGCTGAAGATCCTCGGTCTCGAGCGCCATGGCAATCTGAAATTCGGCGATAGTTTCGGCATCCTCGATACGGGCCGGTCGATAAGTGGTCTTTGAATTGGTCATGCTCTCAATTTCCGGACGTCAGTTCCTTTGGAGGGGGGGTGGGGACGACCGCCTCACCCGGTAAAGTCTTTGATCAGTGGCACGTCATCCCGTTCGAGAAGCGCCAGCGCCGCGGCGATTATCCGGTGCTGCAGGAACGGATTGCCCGGCTCTCCAAGTGGAAAACCAAGTGGATAAGGGACGAAGAGGGAGCGGGGTGGGCAGATGGCCTCCGCGACCTCCCGCAGCAGCGTGATTGAGACGGTGGCGATTCCCTCCCGCTCAATCGCCGCCTGGACCAGACCGACCGTCTGGTTACACATCGGTCAGAGTGGGGTGAGGAAGGCGACGTCGACCCTGTCGGCGCGGAGGAGTCGCGCCAGCTCGGGCGCGGTCTGGGCGATCAGAGGACGAGGTCCAATGATCGAACCCATAAAGCTGAAGTGGCGGTGGTTGAGACGGCCGATCTTCCCCGCGGCCTCCAGCTCCCGAAAACGGTCGAGAGGAAAGGCCAAGTTCCGGTCGGCCTCGATCCCGCGGTGGTCGAAGGATTGGCTGCGGTGGCTCTCGATCAGTGTCCGGGTCTCTATTCCGTTCGGGATCTCCCGCCAGGACGGGTCGCCCATCTTCAGCTTTTGATTGAATGGCGGCTGGTCGGGAGGGCAGAGTCCGGCGGTTGTCACCAGCGCCACCGTTGAGGCTGACAGCGGCTTCCGGAGCGGACTATTGGGAACCGGCTCGATCCGAAATTTCGAGAATGGATATTTCTTCATGAAGAGTCTGACGTACAGACTCATCTCTGCGTAGTTCGCCATGGTGGACTTCTCCCCTGCTACTCTCTGGTGCTTCGCAATTGTAGCCGATTTGCGACCCTCTTGATAACTTGCACGACGGGCCAAAAGATTTTATCGTTTTGAGCAGTGACGGGTTTATGACAGCGGAGCAGCGGGCCTGGTCGGGGTGCTGAGGCTCTGTCAGCCACTAACTGTGAGACTATTTCCTGATGAACCTGGGTCGAATGTCAGCTCTCCTGCTTTTGCTCATCCTGCTGGGAGGAGAGACTATTTCTGCCGGCCCCGCTGGATTGGCCGAGTTGCCGGAAGAGCCGGCGCTGCAACGCGCGGATCTGCCCGCACAGCTTGACCAGGCCAAGCAGGCTAACGAGTTTGGCAAAATTGAAGTCGGGATGCTCGATCCAGCCAATCCGGGCGGTCTGGTGCTGGTGACAGGGCGGACGGACAGGCCGGGTGCGGGCTTCTTTGGAATCCGACTGCACGCCTACCGACCGCAGGAACGGATCGAGGAGGCCTCCTTTGTCCTTGACGGCTCATCGTCGACGCTCACCTGGCAGACCGGTTTCGACAGCGTGACGCCGGTCACGCTGCGGTGGACCCACCTTCAACCGGCGACGCTGGGGCTTCTGATCACCGGCCCTCCATCCATCCACCTGCTGCTCGAACTCTACGAGCCATTTGCCAATCAGCGACGCGGAACTGATCCCGGACGCCACGTGCCGCGGGCGGGCTTTCTTGCCGCAACGGATGGGCAGACCCTGCGTGGAGAACAGATCCAGAGCGGAACGGTGGTTCTTCCCCGGCCCAGCCTGGTCGTCCGCAGTGAGCAGGTAGCCGCTGGGGCGGCCAGCTACCGTGACCGGACAGCGTTTCACCGCGATCTGCTGCGGCGCGGTCAGGCGGCCAACCTAGAGACAGAGGGGCTGACCGGTCGCTACCATTTCGCGGCCCTCAGCTACGACCTCGGACGACAGAAACAACTCGCCCTCGTCGTCGCCCTCGGAAATCAATGGGAGCGGCTCGATCGGGAGGTGAAGACGATCCTTGAGCGCCCCCTCGTCGAGCAGATCCGCGCGGCGGATGAGGCGGCGCGGCGTCGACTTCCGCTTGGCAGCGGCTCCATCGCCGCGAGCGTCGAGCGGCTCAACCATTTCCTGGCTTTCGCGCGCCGCTTCGATCCGGTCGGGGAGCAATCACACCTGGTCAACGCCGCCCCACGTCCCGCCGCCGGAGAGCGTCGCGCGGAGGTCAATGTCGAGACGCTCCTGCTCGCCGCGCTGGGCGCTCCCTTCAACGCTTCGATCTCGTCTTCGACCCTCCGCCATCTTCTGTCCGCTCAGCTCAGTGATGGCCGGATCCCGGCGAGCTGGCGGGCGGGGAGCAGCGGCGAGGCGGATCACACCGCCGGCCGATCGATGCTCCCCCTCGGCGCACTGGCGACCCTGCGTATCTACCGGGCGACAAACGATCTCGAACTGCTTGGGTGGGCCTTTCCGCGCTTGCTCCTCTGGAACGACTGGTGGCTCAATAACCGTGGGGATGGCCGCCGCTGGCGGGATGGGAACCGCGACGGGCTCCCGGAATGGGGGTACAACGAAGAGCTCGAGCTGGGACGACTCGGCGCGGAGCAGCTCTCGCCCGCCATCCGGCGCCGCCTCGCCCTCTCCGAGGGAATGCAGCTCGAGCGTCCCGGGGCCCTCTTCAACGCAGAGACGGCGACCCTCGAGGAGAACTCGATCGCTCTCAGCTCACTGCTCGCACTCGATCTTGAATGTCTGGCCGTAATGGCTCGCGAACTCGGGTTGACGGCGGAGGCGGAGCGACTCGAGGGGCGCCACGCTGAGCTGCGTCGGCTGATCAATAGTCGCCTCTGGGATGAAGATTCCGGATCCTATGTCGATCGGCGCTGGAATGGTCAGCCGGTGCGGCAGCTGACGGTGGAGAACTACCTTCCCTTGCTCGCCGGACTCCCTGACCAGCAGCGATTGAAGCAGATCATGACCAGCTACAACCAGTCCAGTCTGCTCCCCGCCGCGGGCAGTCCGCCAGGCCCCCTCCTCTACCTGCTCTACCTCGGTCTGCGCCGTTACGGCCGTCACGCTGAATCAGCGGCTCTCGCCAGCGCCTGGCGTGAGATGGCGCGGGATCACCAGGCGAGCCCACTCCCCGACGGACCAGCGATCGAAGAGATCTTCAGCCTCGATCCACTCACCGGACTCAGCTTTGGCAGTGTTGCGGCCAACAGGGGGACAAACTCGATCGAGCGCGTGCAGGTGGGCAAGCAACTGCTCAACTTCTTCCTCAGCCCCACCCAGACGACCGTCCAGCGTGACGGGATGACCGAGCTTGAAGGCGCCGGGGCGGCCCGCCTCCATGGCTATCGCCAGCAGACGAGCCTGCTCAGTTTCAGCATCGAGAGCGCCGAACCGATCCAGCTCAGGATCCCGGGTGAGAAGGGACGCAAAGTCACCGTCTCCGTCGACAACAATATCCTTGGCAGCACATCGATTGGGGCGACGGCGAGCTTTCGGGTGCCCGCCGGAACCCATCGCATCCTGGCGGTGAAGTAAAGACTAGAGTCGAATCACCTTCGCGTCCAGATCTCCACCCTTCAACTTGCGGGTCGTGTTGCGCGTATCGACGACCAGCTGCGCCTTGCTGACGAGATGGCCATAGTCGATGTTGCTGTGATCGGTGACAATGACCACACAATCGGCCGCGGCAATCACTTCATCGGTGAGCGGAATGCCGTGGAGGTGACGGTCGGTGCCCTCGAGGTGGATCGAGTCGACATAGGGATCGTGGAAGTTTACTTCAGCTCCCAGCTCCTGGAGCGATTCAACGATCCCGAGGGCCGGACTC
The DNA here is from genome assembly GCA_041160645.1 of Acidobacteriota bacterium. GTDB lineage: Bacteria > Acidobacteriota > Blastocatellia > RBC074 > RBC074 > CAIOZW01. The sequence goes on along the minus strand of JBEAVZ010000046.1, from coordinate 14,556 downwards.
TCACGCATGTCGTCGATATCCCGCTTGTAGGCAACGCCCATGACCAGGATCTTCGAACCATTGACCGGTTTACGGTGGCGGTTCAGTCCGCCCGTCACCAGATCGACGACGTGCTCGGGCATCCGGGAGTTGACCTCCTCCGCCAGCGAGATGAAGCGGGCCTCAAAGCCGTGCATGCGGGCCTTCCACGACAGATAGTGGGGATCAAGCGGAATACAGTGGCCGCCAATTCCCGGCCCGGGATAGAACGGCATGAAACCGAAGGGCTTCGTCGCCGCGGCGGTGATCACCTCCCAGGTGTCGATATCGAGTTCGTGGCAGAGCTGGGCCATTTCATTGACCAGGCCGATGTTGACCGCCCGGAAAGTGTTCTCGAGCAGCTTGCAGGTCTCGGCAACCCGCGCCGAGCTGGTGCGATGGACGTGATCGACGATCGTCCCATAGGCCGCCGAGGCCACAATCGTGCTCGCCTCGGTCACACCACCGACCACCTTCGGAATATTCTTGGTGTTGAAGTTTGGATTGCCCGGATCGACCCGCTCGGGTGAGAAGGCGAGGAAATAGTCGGTATCGATCGCCAGCCCCGTCTCATCGAAGATCGGGCGCAGAACCTCGTCGGTCGTTCCCGGATAGGTGGTCGACTCCAGAATCACCAACTGCCCTCGCTTGAGCGTCGCCTTGATTCGGTCAGCGGCAGCAAGAATATAGGAGACATCCGGATCTTTCGTCTTCCGCAGCGGAGTTGGCACGCAGATAATGACGATGTCCTGTTCGGCCAGTCGGGCAAAGTCGGTCGTCGCACCCAGATTCCCCTTCATGACCAGCTCCGCGACGTGGGCTCCCGGCACGTCCGGAATGTAGGACTCACCACGGTTGATCGCTTCAGCTTTCCGAGTATCGACTTCGAATCCCGTCGACTTGAACCCTCCGTGCGCAAACTCGACCACCAGGGGCAGTCCAACATAGCCCAGGCCGATCACTCCGACGCGCGCCTCACGATTGGCAATCCTTGCCAGCAGACTCTCTTTGATATCCGACATATCTGTTTCTTATTCACTTCCTGTAAAGTTTGATGGGGATGAAACCTCGCCGGGGCTAGCGTTCGGCTGGCTTGTCGCCAGCCGGATGAACGTGTCTTGCAAGTGTAATTTAAGATCTGCGTGGGAATACCTGACCGGAGCGCACCGCTGTCAGAGGTTGATCGATCACCCTCGCCCCACTTAGATTCCGAGAATAGCACCGTTTGATTAAAGTGGGAAATAAAATCTTGTTGGCGGTGGCGGATCGGCTGGCTCACCGCGCTCTGCCAACGATTGACAGATGATCGGGGGACGACGCAATACTACCCGCGGGCGAACCGCTCCTCCGGATGAGGCGTGGATTCAGGGGGGGATCTAACGACAGGCGGGCGCATCCGGCAGCCGGACTCCTGAAAGGCGATCGCCCTGACCACTTCCCTCCCCACGCGGCCACGCTTCCAGCTCCGTATTGACTCTCCCCGGAACGCGTGTTAGCTTCCAGTTTGGCCGCATCGTTCTTTACTAATTGCGTAACTATTTGCATTTATCGACAGGTGCCCGGAACGATCGAGTCCGGGAGAATAGGGAAGCGGGTGAGAATCCCGCACGGTCACCGCCACTGTAACGCCAGATCGGGACCACGCCAGGGCCATTGCGAAGATCGCGAGAAGGCAGCGTGGAATCTCTATCCAATGCTTAATCCTCAGAATGGCAATCCGTTTGAGGAGAAGCAGGGAGAGAATACCGGCGAAGTCAGGAGACCTGCCCGTCGATATGTTGACGACTCTTCGGCTGAAAGAGGACGGCATCAGGTATACGAACCAGACCCTCGGACTTCTCCGCAGATCACCATTCCGGGTACTCTCTGGCCGAAGCGATGGCTTCCCACTTCCCTGTCCACCCCGATCTCTGGATCGGAACGCACTTTTGACAGGGCGGACAGGGGCCAGCCGTGATGACAAACATCACGGCAGACGCCGGCCCAATGTGAGGTGATGACAGGTGACCTTGTTAAGTCCAACGGGTGTCGTGGCTCTCGCACTCCTGCTCCCAGGCATCCCCGCCCTCATCTCAGCTCATCGTAAAACTCCGCTCATCTTCAGGGGTAGACATGACCTGCAGGTCCCGACTGATATTCACCGCTGACGCCGCCTCCGGCGCCAATCGCGAACTTGTCACCAGCACGATCAGCCGGCGTCGGTCGATCAGCGGTCTATTGATAGTCCTCCTGATCCTGAGTGGCGCCGCCTGCCGCCGTAATGAACCGGTTGCGCCGCCGTCGGTCACCACGGCGCGGCGGGAGCATACCGACGACCTTGGTCGCCGGGTCAGCGTAGTGGCGGCCCCCCGGCGGATCATCTCGCTCGCGCCAAGCATCACCGAGACGCTCTTTGCGCTCCAGCTCGCGGAGCAGGTGGTCGGGGTGACCAGCTACTGTGACTATCCGGCAGAGGCGCAGACCAGGGAGCGGATCGGTGACACGCTCACCCCAAACCTGGAGAAGATCATCGCCCTGAAACCGGATCTGGTGATCGTGACCACGGCGAGCCAGCTCGAAGCACTGACCCGCCAACTGGAGAGTCTCTCCATCCCGGTCTATGTGACGAACCCACGGACGGTTCGCGGCATCATTGATGCGATTCGTCGGCTCGGAGAGGTGACCGGGCGAGTCGAGCGGGCGACCGAACTGGCGGGAGAGATGGAAGAGCGGATCACGCGGATCGAGTCGCGGGTGGGAAGGCTGCCACGGGTGAGCGTGCTCTACATGCTGCAACTCGACCCCCTGATCACGGCCGGCAAGGAGACTTTCCTGAATGATCTGCTCTTACTGGCCGGGGGCCAATCGATCTCCGGAGAGGAGAAGGCCGACTATCCGCAGTTCTCACGCGAAACGGTCCTCGCGCGGAGCCCGGAAGTGATGCTCCTGCCCTCCCGCCACGGCGAAGGAATGATCGATCAGGCCCGACTTCGGCAGCTCTTCGCAACGACGCCGGCAGTTCGCGACAACCGCTTGATGACCATCAACTCTGACTGGATCGATCGACCCGGTCCGCGAATCATCGACGGTCTGGAACAGATCGCGCAGGCACTCCACCCCCAGAGTCCGTGACGACACGGATGTCGGGGCCAGATGTCGGGGCCAGATGTTGTCGATGGTCCGGGGATAGAACTTTGAACGAGCGCAACGAGGAGACTGATGAAGATCTGGAGCAACAGGGCCGGCCGGGATGACCGTGGAGAGAGAATCTCCACGGGGTATCTGACCAGACAGAGAGCCCTGCTGCTGCTGGCGCTGCTGGTCGGCCTGCTTGGCCTGACCGCGCTGGCCGCGCTGGCCATCGGCAGTGAAGAGATTGCCGCGCCGCGGTTGGTGGAAGCGATCACCTCCGTGCTCATTGGACGTCCAAGCGGACTCTCGCTCGAGCAGGAGACCATTCTCTTCCGGATCCGGCTTCCGCGCGTCGCGCTGGCCATTGGCGTCGGGGCCGCACTCGCCCTTTCCGGAGCGGCCTTTCAAGCCCTGCTGCGCAATCCACTTGCCGATCCGTACGTGCTGGGGATCTCCGGAGGCGCGGCCCTTGGCTCGATCCTCGCCGGTCTGTTCGTCCCCGGTCTGGTCGCTGGCCAGATGGCGGGCGGTTTTCTCGGAGCAGGTCTGGCCATGGCAGCCGTCTACCAGCTCGGGCGGCGCGAGGACGATCCAGCCCATCTGGTGCTCGCTGGAGTGATCATGTCGACGCTCCTCTCCTCACTGATCGTGCTGCTGACCGCGCTGGCCAACAGCCTGCAACTCCGGCGGATTACCCTCTGGTTGCTCGGCGATCTCTCGACGGGCACCGCTGGTGGGGCCATCTTCGTGCTGGTCGTCGCGGTGCTCGCCGGGCTGGTGCTGACAAGCAAGGCCCGGGCGCTCAACCTGCTCATGATCGGTGAGCGGGACGCCTTCGCCCTGGGCATCGAGACGGCCGAGGTTCGCTGGCAGGTCTACCTGATGGCCTCAGTTCTGACGGCTGCAGCCGTCACGGCGGGTGGCGCAATTGGGTACGTCGGTCTGGTCGTCCCCCACCTGATCCGGCTCGCGACCGGCGCCGATAACCGACTCGTCATCCCAGCCAGCGCCCTCGGCGGCGCCCTGCTGGTTCTGATTGCCGATATGGTTGCCCGGACGGCCATTGCCCCCCGCGAATTGCCAACCGGGGCCATCCTTGCGCTCCTCGGAGCGCCGGTCTTCCTCTTTCTGCTGATCAGGGGGCGAAGGTAGCATGCTCGAACTGCGCCAACTCAGATTTCAGTACTCCCCACCAGCGATCCGGGCGGCGCACGCTCGGACCGTCATCGATGGAATCTCGCTGACTCTTGGCGCGGGCGAACTGATCGCGCTGCTGGGACCAAACGGTTCCGGCAAATCGACGCTGCTCCAGCTCGCGGCCGGCACGCTCCAGCCTCAGACGGGGGAGGTGTTGGTCGATCAGCGACCAATCACCCGGCTGACCCGGCGCGAGATTGCCCGCACAATTGCCCTCGTCGCGCCGAGCCGCGAGATCCGCTTCCCGCTCACCGCGCTGGAATTTGTCCTGACCGGACGTTATGCCCATGTCCCGACGGTCGGCTTCGACAGCCGCCACGATCTCGACATCGCCCACGAGTCGCTGCGCGAGACAGACGCACTCCAATTTGCCAGCCGACGGATCAATGAACTCTCGGCGGGTGAGCGACAACGAGTCACCCTCGCCCGGGCCCTCGCCCAGCAACCACGCTGGCTGCTGCTCGATGAGCCGACCGCAAATGCCGATCTCGCTCACCAGATCTCGATGCTCAAACTTGTCCGTGATATGGCCCATCGCCGCCAGATTGGCGCGCTGATCGTCACTCACGACCTCAACCTTGCGGCTGAATTCGCTGACCGGGTGCTGCTTCTCAAGGAGGGACGACTGGTTGCCAGCGGTCCCCCGGCAGAGGTCATGACCATTCCGCTCCTCAGTGATATCTTCAACCTCCCTCTCTCGATCGGCCATCACCCACAGAGTGGTCGTCCTCGTCTCTTCTGGGAGAGCAACATTTAAGGAAGCAACATGTACGGAAGAATCTTTGCCGTCCTCACCATTCTCATCTGCCTCTCCGCGCAGCCGCGAGCCCAGTCGACCACCGGTTCGGTCAGCGGAGTGGTCATCGATTCGCGTGGCGCGGCGGTCAGCGGCGCGCGCGTCGTCATTCTGCAGGCCAATCGGATTGCGATTCAGGAGACGGTCACCAACGCGCGTGGCGAGTTTCTCGTCCGGGATATCCTGACCGGAGACTACACGGTCTCGGTCGAGAGGGACGGTCTGACCCAGCCCGGCGGCGCCCAGCCGGTCAGAATCGAGGCGGGGCGAACCATCCAGGGCTCGATCGTCCTGACTGTCGCGGCAATCGAGGACGGGCTGATCGTCTCCGCAACCCGGACCGACTCGCGGCTGACTGAAACACCGTCACCAGCCTTCCTGGTGACGGAGAGTGACGTCAAAAGAGCCCAGCGAATCAATGTCGCCGATGTTCTGCGTTCATCGGCCGGCATTCAGGCCATCCAGACTGGTCGACGTGGTGGGGTGACCTCACTCTTCGTTCGGGGCGGCGAATCCGACTACACCAAGGTGCTGATCGATGGCGTTCCCGCCAACGACGCGGGCGGGGCCTTCGACCTCGCCGATCTGACCATCGACAACCTGGCCCGGATCGAACTGGTGCGTGGCGCGCAGAGCGCCATCTATGGTTCGGATGCCATGACCGGAGTCCTCCAGATCATCACCCATCGCGGCAACTCAACCCAGCCCATCCTCGACCTCTCTCTCGAAGGCGGCAGTTTTGCCCTCTCCCGCCAGTTTGCGCGACTCTCGGGACTGGCGAACGCCTTCGACTACTCCCTCAGTTTCACCCATCTGCGCACCAATGGGCGCGACCGAAACGACGACTACGAGAATCGCATTGCGACGGCCAACCTCGGTTACCGCTTCAATATCCGCCGCCAGGGCCGCCTGACTGTGCGCAATGAGAACTCGGGCGCCGGTGTTCCGGGCCCAACCGCCCGCCTGTTTGTCGATCCCGATGAACGTATTGAACGCCGCCGGCTGGCCATGAGCGGACGGATCGATGATCAGACAACCAACTTCTGGCACCAGAGCCTGACGTATGTCTACTCCGCCAACCATCAGCTCAGTTTCGATCCGGCAGCCCAGGACTTGAGCCGCCCCGGAACTCCGCCCGATCCCGGCACGGCCTTCAACGACTTCCGCAACCTCTTCAGTAACCACCAGCGCCGCTTCGGATTCCGTTACCAGAGCGATCTGGTCATCGAAAATGGCCATTTCATCACCTCCGGTATCGATTACGAGACCGAGAGCGCCGTCTTCGACAGCGGCTTCGATGGCCTCAACCGGGTCAGCGCCCGCCGCTCCAACACCGGCATCTTTGTTCAGGATCAGTTCTCCGCCGGATCGCGCCTCTTCTTCAACGCTGGACTTCGCGTAGAAGACAACCGGGCCAGTCTGCCGGGTGAATTGGCCGCCATTCTCCAGCGACTGGGCTCTGCCACCTCCACCGGTCAGATCGGCTTTGGAACAAGGATTATGCCGAAAGCGGCGCTGACCTGGGTGCTCAGGCAGAGCGGACTGCAGAGCCAAGGCGGACCGACCCGGCTACGGCTCGGTTACGGGGAAGGAATCAAGGCCCCTTCACTCATCGAAGCCTTCAGCCCCAATCAGTTCTTCCTGGGCAACCCGACCCTCCGCCCGGAACGGGGGAGGACCTTCGACATCGGTGTAGAGCAGATGCTCTGGCAGGACCGATACCGTCTTCAACTCAACTACTTCGACAACCATTTCCGTGACCAGATCGCCTTCAATGCCAACCCGGCGACTTTTGGCGGCCCCATCACCCTTCCGGATGGTCGCGTGACCCACTATGTCAACAATGATCGGGCCCGCGCCTACGGTTATGAGGCCATCTTTAACGCCCGGCCGCTCAAGCGGCTGCAGCTCAATGGTCAGTATACCTACCTCCGGACGCGCCTCATCGCCGCGGCTCCGGTTGTCAACTATGCGACACTCCAATTGGCCCCCAATCCCGACGTGAGCTTTGCGCTGATGCGCCGCCCGACCCACTCCGGATCCGTCTCCGTGAGCTGGCTCGGCAATCGATTCGATCTCCATGTCGATGGATTCTGGCTGGGGAGAAGAAGGGATATCGATCCAGTCACTTTTGCGAGGTTCACTCAACCCAATCAACCGATCTTCAACAGTAGCTACCAGCGGGTCGATGCCGCCGGTTCATTCCGCCTGACCAATGGGCTGGCTCTCTTTGCCCGGGTTGAGAATGCCCTCAATCAAAATTACCAGGAGGTTCTCGGTTATCAGGCCTATCGGATGACCTTCGCCACCGGTCTCCGCATCAGTCTCGGTGGTGGAAAGTAGCCCGGCTCTCGCCCGGCGACCTCTCAGCGTCGGGCTCCCGGCAGATGCCACCGGCCGGCCCTGCTCCAAGTTGGCCCAGCTCCCCTCCACGACCAACCACTAAACAACTCTACCCGTAAAAAATCTGCCCGCCCGGTCTGGAAGACCGGGCGGGCAGGGTGAAGCCTTGAGAGGCAAAGTTTAGAACTGGTAGCGCAGCGAGAACTGCAGCTGACGATCGCCACCCTTACCGGTGATCTTACCGAAGGAGCTCCGGACCGGATCGACCTTGCCAGCCGCATCCAGAACGATGTTGTTCGGATTGGTGTCAGGTCCACCCCAGTTCGGATGGTTCGGCCAGTTGAAGGCCTCCATACGGAAGATGACCTTGTGGCTCTCCTTGATCGTGAACTCCTTGAAGATACCAAAGTTGTGGTTCTGGAATCCCGGAGCGTACAGAATGCTACGCACCCGATCGGTCACGATGGTTCCGTTGGCCGGACGCGTGAAGAGGGGGTTGCCATTCGAATCAGCAATCCGGAACCAGAAGTTCGGATCAGTTCTCAAAGTGGCAAACTTCTTCTCGCTGTTGTCAAGAACCGGATCACCGTTGACACGCCAGAACTGGGAACCGCTTCCGGTACCAACACCAGCAAAGTCGTCACCCGATCCGATCGAGAACGGAGTTCCAGTCTGCATCTGTGACACAGCGCTGATCGTCCATCCGCCAAAGAACTTTCCAGTCAGCTTGCTGCGATCCTTGAAGATCGGCAGCTCATAGATCGCGTTGAGCACCATAACGTGGCGACGGTCGAATCCGGCCGGTCCCCAGAGGTTGCTGGTGTCGAAAGCGTTCGGGACAACGTCACGCTGTCCTGAGCCATTGTCGTTGACCTTCGAAAGGGTATAGGCCATTCCGAAGCTGAGTCCCTGCGAGAAGCGGCGGTTGACGCTGACCTGCAGTCCATTGTACATCGAGTTGGCTTCGTTACCCGTTGAACGGATAACCGCGAAGCCACGGTACGGACGGAGGGCGTCAACGTTGATACCGGCATTCTGCGGCTGGAACCGCGCGCCAACCGGCAGCTGGTTGATGTTGCGCTCGCGCTGGCCGAAGAGGCCGCGACGACCGACATATCCAACCTCGACCGTGGTGTTGAAACCAATCTCACGCTCGAAGGTCAGGTTCCAGGTCCAGGCCTCAGGAGCGCGGAAGTTGCGATCCTGGGTGGTGATGGTCAGCGGGAAGTTGACGCCCGAAGCGCCGCCCGGGTTGTCAACGTTACCGAAGCTCACCGAGACCGACGGCTGGAGCGGCGGATTTCCGCCGAGGAAGACCGAGTCGCTGACGCCGAGACGGGTCAGGAAGCGACCAGCACCGCCACGGAAGACGGTCTTGTCATTGAGCGCATAGGCAAAGCCAAGACGCGGCTGGAAGTTCTTCGCGAAGTGGATCGTCGAATACTCCTTCGGCTCACCACGGAACATGAAGTTGTACTCACCGGTCGAGGCGATCGGAATACGACCACCGGCTGAAGCCGGCCAACCATCACCAGGAATCACCAGACCATTGAAACGGGCCTGCAGGCTGCCGGCCGTGATCAGACCAGTGCGCGGATCCTGGGTAAGCTGGAGGCTTGGATTGTAGTACTTCGAATCGAAGACCACCATGTTGCGCCAGAGGCTGTAGTAGGGCTGGATGATGCTGTTACGCACACCCGCCTCGAGGCGGAGCTTCGGAGTGACCTTCCAGGAATCCTGGACGAACCACTCGAACATGTGACCACGATAGGGAGTGAAGGAACGGGTTCCGAGTTCGGCGTAGGTATCGAAGAGACCAATCGCCGCGTTTCCGATCGCCACACCCGTGCCGTTCGGCGTGGTGTTGGTGAAGACGAAACGGCCGTTCTGGTTGTTGGTTCCACCGGGAACGCCAGCGACGTTGATCTGGTCGAAGTCGTTCTGACCAGCGCGCTCGAAGTAGCCACCAAACTTGATGGTGTGGCTGCCGCGAATGTTGGTCCAGTTCTGGTTGATCTGGTAGATCGGACCAGTCGACTGGGCCGGGTACGGACCGCCATCGAGACCGTTGAAGCCATCCCACTCGACCGTCGGGATCTTGTCGAAGATCTCCTTCTGCTGGAAGATGTAGGGATAGTTGATGCCGTACTTGCTGCGGCGATAGCGCTCGCCCTCAGTCTGCACGGTGATGAAGACCTGGTCACGGCTCGCGCCAATGACGGTCTCCGCAATCAGGGTCGGAGTCAGAGTCCAGACCCAGTTGATGGTCGCGGTCTGGTTCGGACGCTCAAGCGTCGCCGGGGCGCGATCCGTATTGCCACGGAAGGCATCCGGGTTGGTGGCATCATAGAGCTGGACGCGGAAGCGCCACTGCTGCTTCTCCGTCGGATAGAAATCGACCGAGATGGTGCTCTTGAGCTGTCTGTCGTTACGGCCACGCGCCTGGAAGTAGTTCTGTCCACCAGGTCCGAAGTAGCCCGGAATCGGCTCCGGCAGAGCGCGCATGAGCGCCAGACCATTCGCGCTGAGACGGTTGGTCGGGATCTTGTTGATCACGCCGCCATCGCTGAAGCAGCCCGACTGATCGGTCGCCGAGCAGGGGCCGGTCTTGGTCGGATCCTTGATGAAACGGCTGATGTTGAGAGCCGAAACGAAGTTCGGACCACCCGGGAGGATCTCGCTGAAGTCACCCTGACGCATGCGCAGCGTTGGGACGCGGATGTTGACCGTATCCTCACGGTTGAAGCGCACCCACTCCTGACCAAAGAGCCAGAAGAGCTTGTTGCGATCCTTGTTGAAGTTGGTTCCCGGAATCACGACCGGACCGCTGAGGTTGTAGCCGAACTGATTGTAACGGAAGGGCGCCGGACGGCAGTGATTGGCCTTCTCAAAACGCGGATCCGTGCAGGGCTGGTTGGCCGGCGTGGCGGCCTTCCGCCCCCAGTCGTTCGAGTTGAGCGCTGAGTTGCGGAGATACTCGTAGAACGAGCCGTGGAACTGCTGGCCACCGCTGCGGGTGACGATACGAATCTGACCACCGGATGAACGACCGTACTCGGCGTTGTAGTTGGCGGTCAGAACCTGGATCTCCTGGGTCGAATCGAGGTCGGCCGTACCGATGCTCGTTCCGTTGGAACGGGTACGGATACCAACCGCGCCGTCGAAGGTGATCAGGTTGTCCTGGCTGCGTGAACCGTTGATGCTGAAACCGCCCGAGGTCAGCCCGAAGCTGAAACCACCGAGCGCTCCGCCGACAACCCCCGGCTTGAGCAGCGCGAGGAAGAGCGGGTTGCGTCCGTTGAGCTGAAGTGCCTCGATCTGCTTGCCCTCGATGAGGCGACCGACAGTCGAAGACTCGCTCTGGACAGCTGACGCCGAAGCGACGACCGAAACAGTCTCAGAGATCTGTCCAGCCTGCATCGACACTTCGAGGCTCGCCGGAAGATTTGGATCGAGCTTGCGTCCCGTCTCCTTGAAGGTACGGAAGCCCTGGGCCTCGACCGTCACCGAGTAGACATCCGGCGGCAGAGTGGGAACGATGAAATATCCTTCGGCGTTCGTCACTGCGGTACGCTCGAAGACTTTGGTTTCGCTGCGGACGGTGACCTTGGCATTGGCGAGAACCGCCCCGGCCGAGTCCTTTACGAAACCCGAGATCTGGGAGTTGTCCGACTGCGCAAAGGTCGGGAACGAACATGCCAGCATTAAACACGCCAGCAGTGCGGCCCCGATCAACCCCGCGAGTGGACTCTTTGGAGTCCTGATCATACAGTTTGACCTTCCTTAATAGTTATGGGGGCGAGAGGTGTAGAAGAACCTGTCGCTTGTAAATCACACAGTATTCCCACCCCCCTCCGGACCTTCACCTCACGTACCTACCCCCAGGTGCGCCTGGACCGACAGATTAGTGATGTGGAGATCAGGGTTTGGTGGAAATTTCAAGCGCTTCGTCAATTCTTCCCAGCACTGTGCCGACGTGTCCCCATAATTAGTGGTGAGCGGGGATCTATTGTAAGTGAATAAGTGAAATTGCAATAAGCGAATATTGCGATCTATTCGTCGACTCAAACAGGGATTATCCGAATAGAGCGGACCAGTGTCAAGCGGATTATTTGGTGGGTTGTGTGGATGGCTGTTTGGTGATGGCTGTTTAAGGAAGCCAATCTACAGTATGATGTCGCCGGTAGTGAATATCATTGGCGGAGGGAGCAGCGAGTTCTGAGATGAGCGAGTCGATTGAAGTACAGGTAGAGCGCTATTTCGCGCGACCGGCAGATGAGTTGACGGGAGAGGTGCGGCAGGAAGGTTTGGCCGTTTTTGCGGAGTTCAAAGCGGCGCTCAACCGTGGGGAGATCCGGGCGGCATCGCCGGGACCAGACCGTGTCTGGCAGGTGCATCAATGGGTCAAACGGGGCATTCTGCTTGGATTTCGGCTGGGAGGGTTGGTCGACTACTCGATCGACGAGAATTTCAGATTCTTCGACAAGGAGACCTATCCGACCAAGCAGCTGGCGATTGGGGATGGTGTGCGGGTAGTTCCGGGAGGAACGACGGTGCGCGACGGGGCCTACCTGGGCCGCGGAGTGACGATCATGCCGCCAGCCTACGTCAACACCGGCACCTACGTCGGCGCGGGAACGATGATCGACTCACACGCGCTGATTGGATCCTGCGCGCAGATCGGCGAGCGTTGCCACATCAGCGCGGCGGCGCAGATTGGCGGAGTGCTGGAACCGATCGGGGCCATGCCGGTCATCATCGAGGACGAGGTCATGGTTGGCGGAAACTGTGGAGTCTACGAGGGAACGATCGTCCGTGAGCGGGCAATCCTCGCCGCGGGGGTGACGCTGACCGGCTCGATGCCGCTCTTCGATGCGGTGCGTGGCGAGATCTACCGCCGCGAGGGCGATCGTCCGCTCGAAGTCCCGGCCGGCGCGGTGGTCGTGCCCGGTTCCCGGGCCGTTCAGACCGGCCCGGCGCGGGAGATGGGGTTGTCGATCTATGCCCCAGTCATCATCAAATACCGGGATGACAAGACCGACGCGGCGGTCCGTCTCGAGGATTTCCTTCGTTAAATGGCCGGGGACGATTTGCCGATTCAGCAGGCGGCTGATTATAATCGCGCTTTCGTGAAGAGCAGGCCGTAACCTTATGAATATTTTTGATTTTACCCGAGAACTGATGTCGATCGACTCGACGACCTGGCAGGAAGGAGCGGCCGGGAGATGGCTGCGCGACTTCCTGAGCGGGGCTGGTTTCGCGGTCGAAACGCAGGAGGTATCCGGCGACCGGATCAATGTCTACGCGCGTCTTGGGGATCCACTGGTCACCTTCTCCTCGCACATCGACACGGTTCCGCCCTACATTCCATTCCGTGAAGATGACGAGAAGATCTACGGTCGTGGCGCTTGTGACGCGAAAGGCATCGTCGCGGCCCAAGTCTACGCGGCACTGCGGCTGAAAGAGGAGGGCGTGGAAGATCTCGGCCTTCTCTACGTCGTTGGCGAAGAGGATGGGAGCGACGGGGCGCGAAAGGCCAATGAGATCGCCAATCGCAACCGCTTTCTGATCAATGGTGAACCGACCGAGAGCCACCAGGCCATCGCCACCAAGGGCGCGCTGCGGGTGGTGATCGAGGCCAGTGGACGCATTGCCCACTCGGCCTACCCGGAACTTGGCGAATCAGCGATCGAGAAGCTGCTCGATGCTCTGGAGCGGATTCGCCGTCACCAGTGGCCAGTCGATGCCGAGCTTGGACCGACCACTTACAACATCGGAACCATTACGGGCGGACGGAAGCCGAACGTCGTCCCCGACGCCGCGAGCAGCGAGGTGATGTTCAGGACCGTCTTTCCGCCAGATCAGCTCCTCGAACTGGTCAGGGAATTGGCTGGTGAGCAGGTGGAGGTCAAACGGGGATTCTCGATTCCTCCAGTCCGCACCCACATTGTGCCCGATCTTGACCAAGTTCCAACGAGTGTGGTCCGCTTTGCAACCGATATCCCGTGCCTGACCCGCTGGGGGACGCCGATCCTGTTCGGGCCGGGTTCGATTCATGATGCCCATACGAGGCATGAATTCATAAACAAATCAGAGCTGCTCGAGGCAGTGGAGACCTATGCCAAGATGGGGAGGATTCTGCTGCGGAAGGCCAAGGAGTAGAAGACAATGTCAACTGGCAAATTCACATCTGAACCGGGTAGCCCGGAATATCACGCGTCCGACTGGCTGATCACGATCCACAACGCCTATCGGGAGCTCGATCACGCCATCGAGAACTCGCCGAATCCCGAGGAGTTCATCGAACGGTTGCGCGAGCGTGTCCGGCGCGACTATGAACAGAACCGGGAACAGATGGGCTGGAGCGAACGGACGCGGGATATCGCTGCCCGCTCGCTCGAGATCGTTCTCGCGACCCTCAAACTGCCAAACCGCTAGTCACCAGCCCCGCCTTCTGCCCGTGGCGCAGAGAGGCTCCGCGAAATTGCGGTCGATCTCTGCGCCACGCTGGAGAGGTTTCGTCAGTTCAGCAGCCATATTCAACCGGGACCAATCAGGCCAGGGAGCAGTCAGGCGCCTGAGCTGGCAAGTGGGTCGAGGTAGCTCTGGCCGGACTTGCCACCGCTCTTGGCGACCATCCGAATCTGCTCGATGACCATGCGGCGATCAAGAGCCTTGCACATATCATAGATCGTGAGCGCGGCGACGGAGACGGCGGTGAGAGCCTCCATTTCGACGCCGGTCTGCGCGCTGGTCGCGGCAGTGCCGCTGATCTCGACTCCCTGATCGGTCAGCTCGAGTCGGACATCGACGTGGCTGAGGGAGAGGGAGTGGCAGAGGGGGATCAGTTCCGAGGTGCGCTTAGCCGCCATGATCCCGGCGAGGCGGGCGGTTTCGAGGGGGTCGCCCTTGGGGGTGCGCCGCTCACGGATTGCCGTAATCGTTTCGGTGGCGAGACGGACAAACCCACGGGCTTCCGCCGTTCGGGCGGTGATCTCCTTCCGTCCGACATCGACCATGGTTATCCGGCCCTCATCGTCGAGATGGGTTAACTTCGCGGGTGGGCTGACGGGCGGGGCAGGGTCGCTGGC
>JBEAVZ010000029.1:0-5394 GCA_041160645.1 Acidobacteriota bacterium | reverse complement strand
CGCCAACGACGGTCGTTGGCAGACTGATCGATTGTGCCAGCGCGGGAAGATCATTCTCCTCACGCTCGATTGTCTCGGGCAATGCGCCGACGATGAACGGACTGGCGCTGCTCGTGCCGAGCGGAGTGACGAGGCGGAGGTTGTATTCGCCGGCCACGGCGCGCGGATCGATCGTCACCTCCAGTTGCAGCCGGTTGCGCACGGCGCGATCGCCCTCATAACGGCGCGTCGGATCGGTCGAGGGGCCGGGTTCAGTGCGGGCGGTCTCCGCATTGAGCACGATTCGCCCACTCAGCCCCGGTTTGTCAAAGATGACTCCGGTGGCGCCACTGAGGTTGACCCCCTCGATGGTCACGCTGACCGTCCGGCCTTGCGTCCCGCCGGAGGGACTGACCATGGTCAGGTAAGGATGGGGAATCTGCGCCCCAATCGATAGTGTTCCGCAGAGGGTGATCAGCGTGATAAAGACGATTGCGGGTCTGCTCATCGTGGATCCTGATCGATATTGGCCATTCTTCGGGGCTGGCCGTTTAAGGCATTGTAGAGGCTGTAGCTGCCATCAAAACGTCCCGCCGCGATCCATCGTCCATCGGGCGAGAAGGCGAGCGCCTGAACCCAGTCGGACTGCGGCGCGCCGGCGTGGGTCTCGACGAGGGTGGCAGGATTCCAGATCCGGAGGCTGCGATCACCGGCGCTGGTGACCAGACTCTTCCCATCCGGGGCGAAGGCGAGGGCAACGATGGCGTCTTCGTGGGCGATCAGCGAGCGGAGACGCTTCCCCTCCCCGCTCTCGTTGAGCTGCCAGAGATGGATGGTCCGGTCGGCCCCAGCTCCGGCGAGTGTCCGGCCATCCGGGGCAAAGGCAATGGTGTTGACCGCGTCGAGCGCGTCTCCAAGCGTGAAGTAGCGACGCCCGGTTGCCTGATCCCAGATCTTGACCGTCCGGTCGGCGCTTCCCGAGGCCAGAAACCGGCCATCCGGACTGATGGCGAGGGCAAAGACGGCATCGGTATGGTCACGGAGCGTGCGCAACTCGGCGCCCGTCGCCGGATCCCAGAGACGGATCGTCCGGTCGTAGCTGGCCGTCGCGACAAACTTCCCGTCCGGGGCAAAGACGACCGCGGTGACGTGATCGCGGTGGCCGCGCCAGGTGCGCAGCTCTGCGGCGGCAGCGACATCGTAGAGGCGGATCTCTCCAAACTGACCGGGATTGCCGCCGGCCGCGACAAGCAGCCGGCCATCCGGGCTGAAGGCCAGTCCGCGGACCTGGTTGCCAAGACCACGCCAGGTCGACGTCACCCGACCGGTCGCGACGCTCACCAACTCCACCTCCTGGTAACGCCCGAGCGCCAGCTGCGTGCCATCCGGACTGAAGGCGAGCGCGCTGACCGCGGAACGCACCCTGGTCGCTGGCCGCCGCTCCTGTCCGGATCCGTTCGCCGCCAGTATCGAAAGGATGGCCACGAAGATAATCGATCTGTGAACTGTCGCGATCATTTGCATCAGTGATTGAACATGAACTCTTTGCTGGTCAGGATTGCCCAGGCGATATCCTCGATCGCCTGGCGGCGGTCATCGCTCTCGCGGAGGGCCGTCAGGAGCCGCTTCTCTTCCGCCGGGCGCGGCTCACGTCCCAGCGCGGCGAGGTAGAGATGGCGCAACGCCATCTCATCCGACAGGGCATGACGAACGAAGGAGTCGATCAGTCCGCCCGGCGCGCGGAGCTTCTGGTTGAGAGTCTCGCCATTGATCGCGTGCAACGCCTGGGCAACCGATGGCTCGGCCGTCCGCTCGCTGTCGACCGTGATCAGGCGCGGCGGCTTCCCGAAGACGGTCAGGAAGTAGGGGTTGTTCTTCGCGTCGGGAATCTGAAGCGCCCGTGTGCCGGGAGCAATATTTGGAAACGGCGTCGGAACACCCGTCACCTGCGAGACCGCATCGAGCAGGACCTCGGCCGGCAGACGGCGCATCACATAGCGTGAATAGTAGCGCTCGTCATCCGCGTTGGTCTCGTTGGGCGTCGCCGAACGCTGGTAGGCTGCCGAATTCATGATCGTCCGGATCAGATGTTTCGTGTCAAAGCCGCGATCGGTAAAGTCCCTGGTCAGCGCGGTCAGCAACTCCTCGTTCGAGGGCGGATTGGTCGCGCGCATGTCATCGACCGCCTCGACCAGCCCGCGGCCCATGAAGTTCTTCCAGACGCGATTGACGAAGGAGCGGGCAAAGTATGGATTGGATGGCGCGGTCAGCCAGTTGGCGAGGTGATCGCGCCGATCGACCGGGGCATCAAAGGCGAGCGGCTGGCCATCGAGCGGCGCCGGCGGCAGCGGTTTGCCAAGTCGCGGATGGTTGATCTCGCCAAATGGGTTCGAGTAGACCAGCACGTCGCCATCCCGCTGTCCGTTCTTCATCCCGATCCGCGTGAAGAGATTGGCCATCTGGTAGTACTGCTTCTGGGTCCACTTCTCGAGCGGATGGTTGTGGCAACGGGCGCAGGTGATCGACATGCCGAGAAAGGCCATCGAGAAGTTCTCGGTCAGCTCGGTCGTCTCTTTGTGCAGAACATAGTAGTTGGCCGCGCCATTCTCGAGTGTGTTCCCGCTGGCAGTGACGATCTCGCGCACCATGCGGTCATAGGGCTTGTTGGTTCGCACACTCTCGCGAATCCAGTTGTGGAAGGACCACATGGCATTCTCGCGGAGCAGCCGCGAGGAGACGAGCAGCGTGTCGGCGTGGCGGGTCGTCCAGTAGTCGATATACTCCGGGCGGGCCAGCAGTTGGTCGATCAGAGCGGCCCGTTTGCCTGGCGCGGGATCGGCGACAAAGCGGCTCACCTCGCCGACGGTCGGCAGGGTGCCGGTCGCGTCAAGAAAAGCCCGGCGGATAAACTCGGCATCACCGGCCTGGGCCGAGGGAGCGATCCGCAGCTCGCGCAGCCGCGCGATGACCAGTTCATCGATGTAGTTGTGGCGGGGCGAACGATCGAAGACCTCCGCCGCAATCGCGTTTGGATAGGGGTTGGTGACGCGGGCAAAGGCGACATTGCTCTGGTACCAGAGGCTGATGGCGGTCTCGCCCGGCCCCGCCACCTTGAGGCCACCGTCGTCATCAATCGCCGCCACGGCGGCATTGGCCGTCGAATACTTGACCCAGCGCGTGACATCCTCCCGATGGCCATCGCTGAAGCGGGCAATGACGCGCAACTGCGCCGTCGCCCCGGTTGCCAGAGTCAGCTGGCGTGGTGAGACCTCGAGACCGACGATCCGCGAATCGCCCTCCGTCGGAGCGGGACCACCGGCGGCAATCCACTCGCTGAGGACCTTATACTCGAGCGAGCCGGCGGTGAGCCGCTCCCCGCCCCCGTGGCCGATCGTCATGGTCGGTTTCAGCAGCAGCAGGCTCCGCGGCGGATCGAGCAGATTGACACGCCGACCGGCCGTCTGGCGGGTCATGACGTTGAAATCGGCCTCCGGATCATACCCGCGCAGCGTCAGCTTGAAGCCGCCCTTGCCAGCCAGCGCCCCGTGGCAGGCCCCCGAATTGCAGCCAAGCCGCGTCAGAACCGGAATAACGTGATTGCGAAAGCTCCAGCCACCGACCGGCGTCGTCACCTCATTGACCGGCTTCATCGTGTCGAGAGTCACCGGCTCCACGTTGGCCGTCACGACCGGCTCCGTCGGCCAGATCAGCGGCAGACCAACCGCCAGCGCGACGAGCAGCACGATCAGCCGGATCCGCGTCTGTGTGTCGAATCGATTTTGCATAGCCATCACCACCAAGTGCTACTACTAGCCAAAATAAGTTAGAAGAGTTCGAGGATTGGGTTGAAACCGTGCTCGATGACCCGGATCGGTCTTCCCTGCACTCCCGTCAGCTCAGCATCGGGAGCGATTCCGAGCGAATGGCAGATTGTTGCCGCGACCTCGGCCGGCGCAACCGGACGATCCTTTGGCGCGCCGCCCATCTCATCCGATGAGCCGATCACCTGACCGCCCTTCACTCCGCCGCCCGCCATGAGCATGGTCCAGCACTGTGGCCAGTGGTCGCGCCCGCCGGCCGGATTGATCTTCGGCGTCCGGCCAAACTCGCCCGTCGCGACGACCAGCGTGTCGTCGAGCAGGCCACGCTGCGCCAGATCCTCGAGCAGCGAGCTGTAGCCCTGATCGAACATCGGCCCGACCAGGTCACGGTAACAGGCGATCGGACTGAACGGGACCGAACCGTGGATGTCCCAGGTGATCTCATTGAAGACCGTCTCGAACATATTAATCGTCACGTAACGCACCCCGCGCTCGATCATTCGCCGCGCCATCAGACAGCTCATCCCAAAGCGGTTGCGACCGTAGCGGTCCTTGGTCGCGTCATCCTCCTGGGTGAGGTCGAAGGCGTCGCGCATCTTGGCTGATGACATGAGCGTGTAGGCCTGGTTGAAGTTGTCATCGAGCAGCCGCGCGTCCTGGCTGACCTTGAAGCCGGCTTCAAGTTCACGCACCGACTGATCGACCATCTCGCGCAGACGACGCCGGCGATCGGTGCGGATCGACGAGATGTACTC
The DNA here is from genome assembly GCA_041160645.1 of Acidobacteriota bacterium. Lineage (GTDB taxonomy): Bacteria > Acidobacteriota > Blastocatellia > RBC074 > RBC074 > CAIOZW01. The sequence continues at coordinate 839 of JBEAVZ010000029.1, read as the reverse complement.
GGGCGGCAGCATGTCCGGGACTTTGAAGTTGGGCTGCGCCGGATCAGCATTGAGGATGAACGGATCGTACTGCTTCCCAAGAAAGCCGGCGCCGTGGCCGTGCGGCATGTTCCCGCCGGTCGCGCCAATCGGCTTCGGCAGCAGGACGTGGGGCGGCGCGTCGCCGCGCGGTCCGCGCATCTTGGCGAGAACGCTCCCGACGCTCGGATGCTCGATTCCACCCTGGAAGAGCCTTCCGGTCTGCATCATCTGGTGGCCGGTGTCGTGGACGGCGGCGGCCGTGTGGTAACAGGAGCGGATCAGCGCATACTTGTCGGCCTGGCCGGCCATGCGCGGAAAGATCTCGCTGATCTCGATCCCCGGCACATTGGTCTTGATCGGACGGTATGGGCCGCGGATCTCGGAGGGTGCATTCGGCTTCATATCCCAGAGATCGAGCTGGCTCGGTCCACCGACGAGCATCAGAAAGATGCAGTTGCGTTCTTTCCGGGTATCGACCGCCCCGGCGGCACGCAGCCGGAAGAGATCGGTCAGGCCAAGACCGAGCATGCCCAGCGCACCGGCGTGGAGAAAGTCACGTCGGCGCAGACCATCACAAAAGCTTACACTACGCTCCGCATCGAGTCGGATCATGTTGTCTCCATCCTGTATATTTATGACCAGTTCAGGGGTGCGCTCGCAGTATACCAGATCACGGAGAATTTAAAAGGGCGGAGAGGCCCGGCAATGTTCCACCCTTCCGGTCAGGGCAATCGCAACATGGGCTGGGTTGAGAGGTGGGGAATAGTGGATAGGACCAGCGGGGCCAATGGGACCGGTGCGACCGGTGGGACCAGTGG
>JBEAVZ010000450.1:0-3308 GCA_041160645.1 Acidobacteriota bacterium | reverse complement strand
CTGGTTGACGATGCCGTCCGCATCCGTCTGGTCAGTGATGTGCCATTCGGAGCGTTTCTCAGCGGGGGGACCGACTCGGGGCTGATCGTCGCGAAGATGGCCGCACTCATGACCAGTCCGGTCAGAACCTTCTCGATTGGTCTCGCTGATCAGGAGAAGGATGAGCTTCCTTATGCCCGGCAGGTTGCGGGCCGATTCCACACCGAACACCAGGAATTTCGGGTCGCCCACGAGGGGTTGCGGCTGATCCCGCAACTCTCGCGTTTCTTTGGCGAGCCCTTTGCGGACTCGTCGGCCGTGCCAACCTTCTATGTCTCAAAGCTGGCCCACGAAAAGGTGAAGATGGTCCTGACGGGAGATGGCGGCGATGAGATGTTTGCCGGATACCGCCGGTATGCGCATCTTCTGCACCACCTGGCGGGAGGGGCGCCCGCCGATCGGTTCGTCACCGGAAGTGGGGCGGGCCGCCGGGACGCCTGGACGATCGTGAAGGGGATGCTCCGCCGCGTTCGTCACGCCGACAAGGAGCTCGGTCGCTGGATGGCCCGTCTGACGGGGCGTCCCGCCTGGCCGGGCTATCTCGACCATCTGATGTCCCATTTCAGCTACCAGGAACGGCAGATTCTGCTTGGTCGCCGGGCGAAGCTCTCCGGTGAGACCTTCTTTACAGAGGCCTTTCCGTTTGCGGCGGCCGACAGTGTGACGATGAAGGCCCAGTACGTCGACGTCAAGTCCTACCTGCCCGGAGATATTCTGGTCAAGGTCGACCGGATGAGTATGGCCAACTCGCTCGAGGTGAGAAGTCCGCTACTCGATTACCGGATTGCCGAGATGGCTTTTCACATGCCGACTCGTTTCAAGCTTCCGGAGATCGAGCTGGACGGTCGACGAAATAAGTTTATTCTGAAGGAGTTGGCCGCCCGGCACCTGGGCGCCGACTATGTCTACCGGCCGAAGGAGGGCTTCGACATCCCGGTCGACCGCTGGCTGCGTGAGGATCGTGACGGCTACCTGCGGGACAATCTGCTGGCAGGGTCCTCGCCAATCTATGACCATCTCGATCGTCGATTGATTACTCGACTGGTCACCGAGCATCTCCAGGGAAGCTTCGACAATGGCACCAAGCTCTGGAATCTGCTCATGCTCGATGGCTGGTTCAGGTATGTTCACCGGCCGGCGGATGCTCACTGATCCATCTGCACCGGCGCCCGGGCCGGCGACTGACGAGCCAGAATAAGGGGCGGTTGGGGGCTGTTTCGAGTGGAGTTGGGGAGAGGTTGATTAAACTATGTGTGGAATTGCGGGAAGTATAAATTTAAAGGGCAGACCGGTCGAACTGCCGACATTGCAGCGGATGAACGACGCGATCGCGCACCGGGGTCCCGACGGTGAAGGCTTTTATTGTCAGGGGCCGGTCGGTCTGGCCCAGCGTCGTCTGGCGATTATCGATCCGCAGGGTGGAGTGCAGCCATTCTATAGTGACGACCAGTCACTCGTCCTGATCTTCAATGGCGAGGTCTACAACTACGTCGAGATCCGCAAAGAGCTTGCCGCCCATTTCCCCTTCCACACCGATTCCGACACCGAGGTTGTCCTGAAGGCCTACCAGCAGTGGGGAATCGGAGGGGCCATCGAGCGATTCCAGGGGATGTTCGCCTTTGCCCTCTACGATACAAGAAACGGGGTGGTCTATCTCGTTCGCGACCGGGTTGGCATCAAGCCCCTCTACTACTATCTTGCTGATGATCAATTGATCTTCTCTTCCGAGGTGCAGTCGGTGCTCAAGGCGCCGGAGGTGAGAAGGGAGATCAGTCCGGAGGCGGTGGCCTCCTATCTGCGCTATCAGTATGTTCCGGCGCCGAACTCCATCTATCAGAATCTGCACAAACTCGAACCAGGTTGTCTGCTCAAGGTCGATCTGCGCCAGGGAACGGTTGAGAAATCACGTTACTGGCAGATGAAGATCCGCCAGGAGACGCGCCGCGCCGAGGGCGAGTTGATCGAGGAGTTTAATGCGCTCTTCGATGAGATTCTCAAGATCTATGTCAGGAGCGATGTCCCGTTTGGGGCATTTTTGAGTGGCGGGGTCGATTCGAGTCTGGTGGCGGCTGTTCTTGCCCGCCATCTCGACTCACCGGTTCAGACCTTCACGATCGGATTTGAGGAAGAGGAGCACTCCGAGACCCCGTTTGCCCGCGAGGCCAGTCGAATTATCGGGGCGAAGCATACAGAGAAGATCGTCCTTCCCGATCACGCTGAAGATCTGTTGAGCCGGATGGTGCGCCACTTTGGCGAGCCATTTGGCGACTCTTCGGCGATCCCCACCTACTATGTCTCGCAGGTGGCGGCAGGGCAGGTGAAGATGGTTCTGTCAGGCGATGGCGGTGACGAGCTTTTTGGCGGATATAACAGCTACCAGGCCACCTATCGTCAGTTTGTCGGGCAGGGCGCAAATCCGGTCTCCGGTGGATTGGTGGGGCGACTGCTCGCGGCAATTCGGGGCCAGGGAAGCAGGGTCGGGGAAGCAACCGACATGGACTCATATCTGGCCGCGCATAATGCGCAACGTGAGGGGTTTGGGACCAACGACCTGCGGCAGCTGCTAGCCCCCCACCTGACGATCCCGGAACGCCCCGCGTTTAAACCTGTTGTGGCCAGCGACTCCCCCGGCGGAATCGATCCCGTGATGAGGTTCCAGGCGCAGGACTTCAACACCTACATGGTCGATGATGTGCTGACCAAGGTCGACCGGATGAGCATGGCCAACTCGCTCGAGGTGCGGGTTCCATTGCTTGACCACAAGGTGGTCGAGTTCGCCTTCGCGCTCCCGCTGTCGCTCCGCATCCGTCCATCCGGCTCCGGAGACTCTTTGATCACCAAATATCTGCTCAAGAAGAGCGCCGGACGTTACTTCTCCGACCAGTTTCTGGCGCGTCCGAAGAGAGGTTTTGGAATACCGGTGGTCGAGTGGTGTCGGGGGCGATTTCGACCGCTCATCGAGGAGCAGCTGCGTGACCGGGGAAACCCCGTCTTCGCCTGGCTCAACTATCCGCAGGTCGAGCTGATCCTCAATGACTTTTTTTCAACCAATCCCAGTCGGGTCGCCCAGGTGTGGTACATCTTTATGTTGAGTATGTGGGTTAAGCATGTCCATGAACAACGGTAACAATAGCAACAACGGCAATCAGCCGTCGATGGTCAGAGGGGAGCGGGGGCCGGGAAGTCGACTGCGCCGTCTGCTCCAGAGGGGCTGGCATATCATTCTGGATGGGCTGAAGAGGCACGCGCCCGGCGTCAGTCGCACGCTG
>JBEAVZ010000448.1:0-3866 GCA_041160645.1 Acidobacteriota bacterium | reverse complement strand
ATGCCGATATCCGGGGTGTCTGGAGCCCGAACCGCACCAATGCTGAGGAAGCGGCCGCACTGGCCCGATCGATTGGGGTTGGAGATTGCCAGTCCTATGCCACGATCGAGGAGATGGTCGAGGATCCCCGGATCGACGCCATCTGGCTCTGCGGACCGAATCATAAACGAATCGAAAACCTCACGGCGATCGTCAACACGATTCGGTCCGGCCGCGGGTCGTTGACTGGGGTTGCGATCGAGAAGCCACTGGCGCGGAATGCGGCAGAGGCCCAGCAGGTCATGGAGCTGCTCGAAGAGTCTGGTCTCCTCCACGGCTACCTCGAGGACCAGATCTTTGAGCCGGCTGTTACGCGTGGAAGAGAGATTCTCTGGCAACGCGCCGCCGCCCTGACCGGGCGTCCCTATATCGCGCGGTGCGCGGAGGAGCATAGCGGTCCCCACGGGGCCTGGTTCTGGCAGGGTGACCTGGGAGGTGGCGGCGTGCTGAACGATATGATGTGCCACTCGATCGAACTGGCCCGATTTCTGCTGACCGATCCCGCCAAACCGCGCCAGAGCGTCAAACCGGTCAAGGTCTCGGCCACCATTGGCTGCCTCAAGTATTCGCGACCGGAGTATGCGGCGATACTCCGCGAGACCATGGGCCCGCAGGTCGACTACCTGAAACGCCCGTCCGAAGATTTTGCGCGCGCAACGATCACCTATGTCGATGATGCCGGACTTCCGCTCGTTGCCGAGGTGACCACCTCGTGGAGTTACGTTGGACCGGGACTGCGGCTGAGCGCCGAACTTCTCGGACCTGAATATTCATTGATGCTCAACTCGCTCAACACCAGCCTCAATCTCTTCTTCAGCCGCCGCGTCAGCGGTCCGGCCGGCGAGGATCTGGTCGAGAAACAGAATGCCGAGCAGGGACTGATGCCAGTTGTCGCCAGTGAAACAACTGAGTACGGGTACGAGGCTGAGAATCGCTACTTCGTCAAGGCCTTTCTGGATGGACGAATGCCCGAGGTCAACTGCTACGACGGGCTGGAGGTCACCCAGCTGCTCATGACCGCGTATCAGAGCGCCGAAGAGGAGCGAACCATCCACTTCGATCCAAAAGCTATCCACGACTTCATCCCGGCCGTGGCCAAGGGAACCTGGCGGCCCTGATCGGCCGCACGGTTTCGGCTACTCAGTCTGGTAGATCAGTACCTCCTGGAGCGAACTGTTCATGAGCAGATCGGTCGGTACGGTCAGAATCGGACAGTTCGCGTAACGAACAATCCGCTCGGTCAGACTGCCACGAAGGGTCTCAATCAACCCTTCGTGGCGGCACGAGCCGGTGACGATCAGGTCAGCCTCGACCTTTGCCGCGGTAGCGAGCACCGCCGCGAAAGGATCGCCTTCGCCTGCCAACAGATTATGCCGAATCCCGGTCTTTTCGATCACCTCAAACGGCGCCCGCGATCTCGACGGCGCGGTGCGCAAGAGATGATAAGTCTCACCCTGCCCCCCCAGTATTTCGACCAGAGAGACGGCCACCTCGATGGCCAGCTCCGGATAGGGAGCCAGATCAAGCGGAATGAGAATATTGCGAAGCCGCACCGCCCCCGTCTCACTTGAGACAAATCCGGGCGTGCGGCTGGGAATGAAGAGCGTACTCTCACCCGAGCGCCTGGCAATCGGCTCGGCGACTGATCGGCTCAAGTATCGATCGAGTCCGACCTGCTGATTGGTTGCCAGGACGATCAGATCGTGCGGATGGCGCTCGAGAAATTTGAGGATAGAATTGCGGGCATTGCGGTGCCCGGCAGAGACCTTCTCAACCCCAATTCCAAGATCGGTCACCGCATCACGTGAACTGTGCGGAGGAATCATTCCCCACCCCTCCAGGAGCTCCCGAACGTGTGGAAAGGACTTCCACGAAGATGCCGGCTGGTGTGGCTCTGTATGGTAGATGGTCAGAATTGACTTCGCGCCTATTGCCAGCCGCAAGGCGTGAGCAAAAGCGCGGTGGCTTGCTTCAGAGAAATCAGTCGGATGAAAGATCCGCTGGAGGTCTATTGTACTCATCAACAATTATTCAGGGAAAAGATGCAGGGAAAAACATCCAGTGGATGCCGACTCCCGGCCAGTCATATCATCTGGTTTTGGCAGCGCCTTACTGAGGAGGCGAGGTTATCAAACACTGCAGCTTCATCAACTGAAAAGTGGCAAGTCGGCGATTATTCTAATACCAGGCGGCACATTAGACAATTTGTGAAGCGCAGATGAGGAGTTTGAAGGTTGGATTTGTGATCGGCCGCCGTACAGGAGAACTTTAAAGGGGATGGTGGCGCAACCAACCCCAGTGGTGGTCAGCTGACAGGGTAGGACTCCCCTCTCCGTCCCCGGAGTCGATCGGTAAGCAGGTCGAGCCGCACTCGATTGTATCGCTGCAGAAAGACTGGGTAGAGATTGATGACGATGTTGGCCAGAATGAGAATGCGCCAGTCACCCTTCCCACGGTAATGGATCGACCACCAGCTGATCAAAAGCATCGCGACTCCTCCCCCGAGATGGCGCAGCTCATGTGACTTCGTCACGCGGCGGTAGACGAGGAGATCGTCGATCGTGTGGGAATTGTAGGGAGGGATACGGCGCACGCCCCGCCAGCGGGTGACGATGTCGCCCGAAGTCGGCAGGTAACGTTTGAAGAACCGGATACCGATCAGCACATAGAGGAGTCCTCTCCGCCACCGCTCTGGGGGGCGTCGGGGTAAAATAGATCTCTAACCATCTGGAGAGAATCTGGATGTGGCTGGAGAGAATCCGGGTCAAGCGCATCGTCTTCACCGAGACAAGCTTCGCGCGGCGCACCGTCGAACGGAAAGAGCGCCAGTGGCTCCCCCTCCCTGGCATTCGGAGAGGCGAGCGACTGGCGCGACAAGTCGCTTCAGAAGCTTAGACGATCCAGGCCGGACAGGTCAATTTCCAGACCAGATTGCCTTGCCGGTCTTATCGATCCACGAGTACTGACTGGCCTGCCGGACCTGTGCCGTGCCCCTTTTAAACTTGCTCGCCTGATCGTAGCGGGGTTTAATGACCAGCTTGCCGCTCCGATCGATGTATCCCCAATCACCATCGATCTTCACCGCGCACATCCCATCGGAAAAGCCCGCGGCTACATCTTCGAAAGCCTGGGGCTCGATAACTACTTTTCCCGTCCGATCGATCCACGCATAGAGACCAGAGATCCTGACCCAGGCGAGCCCTTCAAAAAAAGCATAGGCATCATCGAAGGTGGGAGGAATGACCATCTTTCCCGTGACATCGATGTAGCCAATCTTCCCCTTCACCTTGACGGCGGCGAGCCCCTCGGTAAATCCGTAGGTGTTCTCATAGATACAGGGGATGACCAGCTTGCCACTCCGATCAATGTAACCGAACTTGCCATTTTCACGAATGAAGAGGAGGTCGCCCTCTTCACCTGCCGATTGATGGGAAGATCCCCCGTGCTGGGCAAGAACAGGTGCGGTGGTCAACAGTAGTGTCAAGATAACTGTCATCAACGATAGTTTCATATTCATTCAACCTCCGGTCGGTAAATCTCTCTGGGATTGGCTCTGGTTGGTCCCCGGGTCGATCACCGAACCAAACTTATTGCCAACAGGCAGCAGAGGCCAAAAATGCCTCAGTAGAGAATCTTCAGTGAGAACTGAATCGAACGCGGGCCACCAATCTGGTAGAGGGAATTGAAGCCCGGACTGGGTGAGGTCTGCGTCGCTCCCGTCGCGCCGCTCAATCCACGCCCGAGCATGTTCTGTGCATACCCAAACGATGCAAATCCGAACGAGGCTGCCGGATCTCCAAAGTTTGGCGTATTGGTCAGATTGAAGA
>JBEAVZ010000038.1:0-2571 GCA_041160645.1 Acidobacteriota bacterium | reverse complement strand
CCCTCACGAAGGAGTTCTTCATGCCCCGGTTCCTCGAACGTGACGAGGCCGAGCGCGAGCGCCCCTGTGAGACCTATCCGTGGGATGGCGTGCGCAACGTGCGCCCATTCTCAAGATTCGCGACGACGGTGGTCGAGGGAGTCTACTAGGAGGTAGAGAGCCATGCTGCACATACCGATAATCCGCAAGGGACAGTCTTACCATAGCGTGGATGTCGCCCGGGTTCCCCATTTTCGGACCCGCGAGACATTTGTCGAGATCAGTCAGGCCAACGCCGGGCTGATCCGCCGTGACCTGCTCGATCAGGAGACGGGCCGCCGGGCGCTCGAGGCCTTCACGACCGATCAACTGATCGCCATGTGCCGCGAAGCCGCGGGATATTTCATGAACGCGATGCTGCCGATTGGTGACGCGATGCAGTCACCAGACGACTATGTCACGCAGCTCTCGGCGACGACCGGCATGCCATATGTGCTGGTCCGCAAGAACATGAACAAGATCAGCGGGGTCATGGCCGAGATGGGAAGCGTGCTGGCCGGGCTGACACGGGGCCTCGACACGGCGATCCTCGATCGCGGGTACGGGACGCACGATGGGCACGCGGTCAGCTTCTACCCGCGGACGAGCTCGCTCGGAGTGATTCTTCCGAGCAACTCCCCGGGCGTCCATTCTCTCTGGATTCCCTCGATCGCCATGAAGATACCGCTGGTCCTCAAGCCGGGCAGCGCCGAGCCGTGGTCGCCGTACCGCATCGCGCAGGCGCTGATCAAGGCCGGGGTGCCGGCCGAGGCCTTCAGCTACTACCCGACCGATCACGGCGGATCGGGAGCGATTCTGCAGAACTGCGGGCGCGGGATGTTCTTCGGAGATTCAGCCTCGGTCGGCAAATATGCCAACGACTCGCGGATCGAGCTGCACGGAACGGGCTACTCGAAGGTCGTCATTGGTGAGGACCTGATCGACGATTGGGAGAAGTATCTCGATGTCATGGTCGCCTCGATCACCGAGAATGGCGGTCGGTCCTGCATCAATGCTTCGGGGGTCTGGGTGCCCCGCCACGGGAAGGAGATCGCCGCCGCGCTTGCGCAGCGGTTCACGGCGATCGTGCCGCGTGATGTGGCGGACGAGCAGGCCCTGCTCGCGCCGTTTGCCAATCCGGAGATTGCGAAGCGGATCTCATCGATTGTCGACTCCGGACTGCGCGAAGAGGGGGCGACCGATGTCAGCGGCAACCTCCGCGGTTCACGGGTCGTGACCCTCAATGACGCGACCTATCTTCTCCCGACGGTGGTCCACTGCGAGTCTCCGGACCATCCGCTGGCCAACCGCGAATTCCTCTTCCCCTTTGCCAGCGTTGTCGAGGTCGATCCGCGAGAGCTGCCAGAGCGGCTTGGGCCCACCCTGGTTGTCACGGCGCTGACCGAGGATCAGCGGCTGATCGAGAAGCTGATCGCCTCGCCGCTGGTCGACCGGCTCAACATTGGTCCGATTCCAACGATGAAGATCGCCTGGGATCAGCCCCACGAAGGCAACCTCTTCGAGCATCTCTACGCCCGGAGAGCCTTCCAGCGAGCGGCGCAGATGGCTGGTTGAGCCGGGGGTGAGCAGCGGAGTCGGGAACGGCCATGAGAATCCTCTACCTGACAGCGGGCGCCGCCGGAATGTACTGCGGAAGTTGCTTGCGTGACAACGCGCTGGCCTCGGAACTGCTGCGGCAGGGGCACGAGGTCAATCTTCTTCCGCTCTACACTCCGCCGCTCACCGATGAGCCCGGGGTGAGCAACCCGAAGGTCTTCTTTGGGGGGATCAGTGTCTATCTCGAGCAGCACAGCGCCATCTTTCGCCATACGCCGCGCTGGCTCGATCGGCTCTGGGATTCGCAGCGCGCTCTCCGCGCGGCGGCGAAGCGCTCGATCGCTGTCGATCCGGACTCGCTGGGCGAGCTGACGATCTCCATGCTCCGGGGCGAGGCCGGCCACCAACGCAAGGAGGTCGGCAAGCTCATCGACTGGCTGGTGGCTGAGAAGCGTGGTGGATACGAGTATGACATTGTCGATATGCAGAACTCGATGCTGCTCGGACTGGCTGGTCCGCTCCGTGAGGCGATTGGGCGCCCCATCTGCTGCACGCTGCAGGGTGAAGACCTCTTTCTGGATGGCTTGCGCGAGCCTTACCACAGTCAGGCGCTCGAGCTAATTCACCGCCATTCGCGGCATATCGATGCCTTCATTGCCGTCAGTGACTTCTACGCCGCACGGATGGCCGATTACCTCGCGATTCCACGCCACAAGATCCACGTTCTTCCGCTCGGTATCAACCTGCATGATTACGACTCGCTGCCGTCCACGCGTCCGGAGAGCGATCGCCCCTTTACCATTGGCTATTTCGCGCGAATCGCCCCGGAGAAGGGTTTGCACGTGCTGGTCGACGCCTTTCTCCACCTGCGCCGGGTGATGGGGATCGAGGGGGTGCGGCTCGAGGCGGCGGGCTATCTGGCGCCCGAGCACCAGGGCTATCTGCGTGAGATCGAGCAGCGGATCGCCGCGGCTGGCCTGGCGGGAGACTTTCACT
>JBEAVZ010000391.1:0-4475 GCA_041160645.1 Acidobacteriota bacterium | reverse complement strand
TTCCCGAAGCCGTTCCCGACGACGATGGCCGCCGGAACCTTGTCGCGGAAGAGGTTGCCGCCGTGGGGAAGAATCGCGGTGATTCCGGTGCGGATATCCGGCCCTCTGACCACCGTCACCTGCCCCACGCGCACCCCCGGCACATCGGTGATCGTGTTGAGGCGTCCGGTGGGCAGGATGCCGATCCGCAGACCGAGTTCACGTGCGCGCGGTCGGTTCTCCCTTTCATTGCTTTGGGCCATGAGCGTGATCGTTCCAAGCAGGGTCAAAAGCAGAAGGAGCGTCGGCTTCATCCGGTGTTCCTCATGCCGGCGGCGATCCCATTGATCGTCAGCAGAATCGCGTAGAGCATCTTCTCCCGTTCCGCCGCCGGGAGCTTTTCTGCCTCGGCCCCGCGCTTTCTGCCGAGCAGCTCGACCTGGAGGTAGCTCATCGGATCGACGTAGGGATTGCGGACAGTGATCGATCGTTGCAGGACGGGGGATTTATCAAGCAGACTCTTTTCACCGGTGATCTGCAGGACGACCCGACAGGTTCGCTGGTACTCCTCCTCGAGAATCTGGAAGATGCGCCGACCGAGCCGCCGGTCGGCAACGCTGTCGGCGTAATGTCGGGCGATCTGAAAATCGGCCTTGGCGAGGGTCATCTCGATGTTCGAGATGACGCTGTGGAAGAACGTCCAGTCGCGATACATCTCCCGGAGCAGTTCGAGGTGGCGGCGCGGACTCTCCTGAATGAAGTTGGTCAGGGTCGATCCGACCCCAAGCCAGCCGGGCAGCAGGTGGCGGCTCTGGGTCCAGCCGAAGACCCACGGGATAGCCCGCAGATCGGCGAGGCTCCGTGAGCCCTGCTTGCGCTTGGCCGGACGCGAGCCGATCCGCAGGTACTGCAGCTCTTCGACCGGTGTCGCTTCGGTGAAGTATTCGTAGAAACCGTCTGTTCCGGCGACGATCTGCCGGTAGGTCGCATAGGCCGCCCCGGAGATCTTCTCCATCGCCTCCTGCCAGCGGGGCAGTTCGGGTGATTCGGTGGGGCGGGGCAGACTGGCGGCAATGACCGCGGCCGTCGTCAGCTCGAGACTGCGCTGGGCGATCTCCGGCAGACTGTATTTTGACGAGACCACCTCGCCCTGTTCGGTAATCTTGATTCGCGAAGCCACGGTGCCCGGGGGCTGCGCGAGGATCGCCTCGTGGCTCGGGCCGCCGCCCCGTCCGACCGTTCCCCCGCGTCCGTGGAAGAGGCGCAGTGAGACTCCGTGCGCCCGCGCCACCTCCCAGAGCCTCTCCTGGGCCTTGAAGAGCTCCCAGCTCGAGGTCAAAATCCCGCCGTCTTTGCTGCTGTCTGAATAGCCGATCATGATCTCCTGCAGATTGGCCTGCGATTCGAGCAGCCGCCGGTAGACCGGATTCGCGAAGAGCCTCTCCATGACCTCCGGCGCCCGCTGCAGATCGTCGATCGTCTCGAAGAGGGGGCAGACTCCGATGCGGCTGTTGACCGGCAGCAGTCGATCGCTTGCCGGACCGGCATATTCGATCAGGCCTGCCTGCTTGGCCAGCACGAGGACCGCCAGCAGATCGCTGGCCTCGTGAGTCATGCTGACGATGTAGGTACGGATTGCCTGCGGGGTGATCTCGTCGAGGATACGCCGCGTGACGCGCAGCACATTGAGCGACTCGGTCGTTTCGCGATCGAGGTGCGCCTCGGGGGCGACCAGCGGGCGGGGCGACAGCAGCTCGGCGGTCAGCCACTCCGCACGCTCCGCCTCGCTCATTCGCTCATAGCTGGGGGTCGTCCCGAGCTGGCGGGAGATCTGGTCGAGCGCGGCCGTGTGGCGCTGACTGTGTTGGCGCAGATCGAGCGTGGCGAGATGGAGATCGAATGTCCGCACCTGGCGCATGAGGCGGTTGACCAGTCGTGCGGAGGCGACGGCCTTGCCGCTGACCAGACTGTCACGAACCAGCCGCAGATCTTCCCAGAGCTCTTCGCCGCTTCGATAGATCGATGGCGTGGGCCGCTCGGCCCGGGTCAGGGCGGCAATGATCGGCAGCGCCGGGCGGATCGAGAGCAGCTCATCCGGGCGCTCGATCAGCAGCCCCGCCGCAAGCTCCTTGTTCCGTTCCAGGGTCTGCTCGATCCGTCGCAGTACAAAGGCCAGCTTCTGGCGGTATGGCTCTTCCGGAAAGCGTTTTGCAATCTCGCCAATCAACTCCGGCATCTCCGCCTTGTCGCGTTCGATCGACTGCCGCAGCTCGGCGCTTGGCGGAGCAAAGCGGTCCGACTCACTGAGTCGCCGCGCCAGATCGATGATCAATTCGCGGTACTTCTCGAGGATCAGCCGCTGTTGTTGGCGGGCTGTCTCCCAGGTGATCTCCGGGGTCACGAAGGGATTGCCATCCCGGTCGCCGCCGACCCACGATCCAAACCTGATCGGGACCGACTCTTCACGCAGTCTGACGCCGGGAAAGTTCTTCGCCAGATGTTCGTCCAGCTCCTCGAGCAGCGTCGGAATCACCTCGAAGAGCGTCAGGTTGAAATAATAGAGCGTGTTGTTGACCTCATCGAGAACGGTCGGCTGGGTGTGACGAACCTCATCGGTCTGCCAGATCGACTCGATCTCCGCGGCCAGTTGCGATTGGAGCTGTTCACGCCGGCGGGCCGGCAGTGTCTCATTGTCGAGCGCTGTCAGCAGCGACGCAATCCGCTGGTGCTTGTCGAGGAGAGTTCGTCGTGCCGCTTCGGTGGGATGGGCGGTCATGACCGGGACGATCTCCAGCCGGTCGACCACCTGCTGCACCGCCGCGGTCAGTTCATCCTCTGCCATCCCCTCCATCTCCTGGCGGAGACGGCGCAACCCCTCGGCAATCGAACCGCGTTGCGGCTGATCCGGGGTGCGCAGCTCATAATCCCGCTTCCGGCGGATCCGGTGGTGCTGTTCGGCAATGTTGACCAGCTGAAAATAGACGGAAAAGGCCCGAATCACGCCGATCGCCTCATCGAGACTCAGTCCCCGCAGCAATCGTTTCAACTGCTGGTCGGTCTTGGTGGTTGGAGCAAAACGCAGCTCCTTACAGAGCGCCCGGGTCTTCTCTTCCAGTTCAAAGAGCCGCTCGCCGGCCAGTCGACGCAGGGTGTCGCCCAGCAGGTCACCAAGCATGTGAATGTCGTCACTGAGTGGTTGATCCTTGGATTTCATAATTGCCAATTGTTAACATTCACAGAGTTGTCGGCAAGTCGAATGCTGACAATTTTCTGATGATGACGATTATTCAGGCTCGATCGCGGGCGGAGGGAATTGATGAAGCCACGAATAGCGCTGATCTTTACCGGAGGAACGATCTCGATGCGGGTCGACCCGCTCACCGGGGGGGCCATCCCCGCCCTCTCCGGAGCCGAGATTCTCGCCCTGGTGCCAGGGCTCGAGACCATCGCCACGTATGATCTGACCGATTTTGCGCGCTGGCCGGGACCTCACGTCACGCCGACCCGCATGCTCGATCTTGCCCGTCAGGTCGACGCCCGGCTGGCTGACCCAGAGATCGACGGGGTCGTCATCACCCACGGGACCGACACGCTCGAAGAGACGGCCTGCCTTCTCGACCACGTCATCGATTCTGAGAAACCGGTCGTCCTCGTCGGAGCCATGCGCAACAGCTCTGAGTTGAGCTGGGATGGACCGGCCAATCTCCGCTCCGCCATTCGCGTCGCCGCCGCGCCAGCCGCGCGCGGGCTGGGCACGCTGGTCGTCTTTGATGACCAGATCCTTCCCGCCGCCGAGGCGACCAAGACCCACACCGAATCGACCGATACCTTCCAGAGTCGTGACTTTGGACCACTTGGAATCATCGACAAGGATCGGCTCGTCATCACCCGCCAGCCGCTCAACCGGGTCCAGATCCGGACCGACCAGCTCGAGGAGCGGGTCGAGATCATCAAGGCCTATGCCGGGGCCGACGGTCGCTTCATCGACCACGCGCTCGATGATGGCGCGCGCGGTCTGGTCATCGAGGCGCTTGGAAGAGGCAATGTGACCGTCGCCATGCTTCCCGCACTGCAAAGAGCGATCGATTCCGGGGCGCTGGTGGTCATCACCTCACGCTGCCCCCGCGGCCGGGTGCTCGATACTTATGGCTACGAGGGCGGTGGCCGCCAGCTGCGCCGGATGGGCGCGATTCTCGGGGGAATGCTGCCATCACACAAGGCCCGCCTCCGGCTCATGCTCGCCCTCGGTGCCGGCTGGCCACTCGAAAGAATTCGGGAGGTTTTTGAAGCTGCGCTATAAATGATGTGATAATTTTGTCTGAATTGGCTATACTGGTGCCGCCTCAGAGAATACCCGGCTCAGCCCTGTCGATACCAATTTGATAATCAAAGTTTGTCGTTGATCGGTTCTGACCGATGATATTGGCGGATCGACAATCATCCAGTGCCAAATGTGCCCCCCATTTATCACTGATGAAGCTTTCTGCGCCCTTGAA
>JBEAVZ010000382.1:0-19501 GCA_041160645.1 Acidobacteriota bacterium | reverse complement strand
CCTGCTGAACTGCTATTTTCCTATAATCAGGCATTTTCCTGTACAGGAAAGTCGCGCAATACAGGAAACTACCAACCGGATATGGCTTCAGCTGCTCCTGGCTCAAGGGCCGTAGCCCACACTGGAAGCCTATAGAGGCATCCCTCTTCTGCCCGACCTGGTCAGGAAAGCCTCTGGTAGCAAGTCCCTGTAGCATGGAGTTCGACGGGGTGTTCGGACCGGAGCAACTGGAGCCGCGCATTGGACACACCACCTTCCAGATCGGCTGTCACCAACCTCTGAACTTCAATTGGAGTCAATAAGTCGAAATCCGGCCCGAATAACTGATCGTCTGCTGGCCAATGCCCACCGTCTGGAACTCAAGGGGGATTCACTGAGAAAACCCCGAAATGGTTGATTGATCGTGAACACCCCAGGTAAAAATGTCAGTGATCAAATAAAACTGAGTAAATTTAGACACCGCCGACTCAGGTAGTTCAATGTCATCGCCGATGGCGCAATCCTTCGGCACTTAGGTCAGGATCTGGGGCGGTTCACGAACCGCCCCTACATTCGTGTGTTGTCGATGAGTTCGTTAATCGAATCAATCTATCTGGGTTATTGAGACGTGTGTCGGGGCGGTTCGTGAACCGCCCCGGCATTCGTGTGATCTCGCCGGAGGCATATAACAGAGAAAGGGCGAGCGAAGACCTTGATCGATCCACCGCTCGCCCAGGAAAACCCTGTCAAAATGAAGCTACTTGAGAATGATATTCAGCTTGTCCTGCTTCTGCAGCTGGGCCAGGTGGCGCTGATTCTCATTCGGGGTGACATCAGGTTCACGCCATTTATTGGCCAGCAGGTACTTCTTATCCTTGACCAACTCACCCGGAGTGTAGACCGCCCACTCGAAGTTGTGGCCGTGGTTGATCGCATCGGTCGGGCAGGCATCGACACAGAAGCCGCAAAGGATGCAGCGACCATAGTCGATCTGGTAGACCTTGGCATAACGGTGATCCTGGCTGATGCGTTCGGCATAGGGGCGCGAATCCTCGGCGCCTTCAATGTAGATCGCATCGGCCGGACAGGCCGCCGCGCAGAGGAAGCAGGAGACACATTTCTCCTTGCCGTCTTCATTGACGTCGAGGAAGTGCTCACCGCGGAAGCGACGGTAGATGTTGACCGGCTCATCCGGGTAGCAGACAGTCTCTTTGCGGGTCGGAATGTGGCTCAGGGTCACGCTCATCCCCTGGGCGGTGGACCTGGCCACATCGACCACCTCTTTCACGGCATTGACGATATCAGCAAGTATTGACATATTTCCCTGTGCCCGTCTCCTGTTCAGAATCGATCAGTGAATCTCCCAGGTCTCGCCGCTGTTGATCAGCTTCTCGAGGCTTCCCGGCCCCTTCGCAGAGATCGAAGCAGTGACCTGCTGTTCGAGCATCTCTTCATAGGTCGGACGCCTCACTGACCGGAAGACCCCCATCGGAACCGGGTACTCCGGAAAGTGCATCCGCCCGAGGATGTACGACAGATTCGGCTCATCCTTATTTTCATCATGAACCATCAGCTGGTCAACCGAAACCCCATTCTCTCCGATATTGACCACCTCAGGGGTGACGCCACTGAGACGAATTCCCTTCTCCCCATTCTTGCCGAAGAGGAGTGGTTTGCCGTGCTCGAGATAGATCGTCCGCTCGTCGCGGACGTCACGCTCGGTGAAGGGCTTGAAGGCGCCGTCATTGAAAATATTGCAGTTCTGATAGACCTCGAGGACGCCCGAGCCCTTATGATGAGCCAGTCGCTCGACCATCGTCGCGAGATGCTTTGGATCTCCGTCCATCGAACGCCCAACGAAGGTCGCCTCGGCGGCAAAAGCCATACTGAGGGGGTTGATCGGATAGTCGATCGTGCCCATCGGCGCCGATTTATTCTTCTTGCCGAGCTCCGAGGTTGGGGAGTACTGCCCCTTCGTCAGCCCGTAGATCCGGTTGTTGAAGAGGATAATCTTCAGATCGATATTGCGGCGCAGGGCATGGATGAAGTGGTTGCCGCCAATCGACAGCGCGTCGCCGTCTCCGGTGATCACCCAGACCTGCAGATGGGGATTGGCCGCCTTGACTCCGGTCGCGATGGCCGGCGCCCGGCCATGGATGGTGTGGAAGCCGTAGGTGTTCATGTAGTACGGGAAGCGGCTCGAACAGCCGATCCCCGAGATGAAGACAATATTCTCTTTGGGCAGATTGAGGTCAGGCATGACCTTCTGCACCTGGGCGAGGATCGAGTAGTCACCACATCCGGGGCACCACCGCACCTCCTGATCAGATTGAAAATCCTTGCGGGTCAGCTTGACCAACGGGCTCTCCGCACCACCACTGTTTGAATTTCCGTTCTCACTCATAGCTTTTATCTTTATCCTTAAAATGATCTTTGAAAACGATCTTAAAATGATCTTTAAAAGATCTTTAAACAACCCTTGAAAACAATCCTCGAGAACGATCCCTGGAACGATCTCCAGCCCCGGGTCAATTGAACACTGGAGATAAACCCGGGATATGCGCTCTAGAGATACTCTTTGACCTTGTTGACGATCTCCGTAACCTTGAAGGGCTTGCCTTTGACCTTCGAATAGCTGACGGCATCGACCAGGAACTGGGCCCGGATGAGAAGGGCCAGCTGACCAAGGTTGAGTTCGGGGATGATGACCTTATCAAACCCCTTGAGCACCTCGCCCAGATTGGCGGGGAATGGATTGAGATAGCGGAGGTGGGCGCAGGAGACCGACTCACCCTGCTCCTGCAGCCGCTCGACGGCGGTGATGATGGCGCCGTAGGTGCCGCCCCAGCCAAGGACAAGAACCTTGCCGGTCGGGGCGCCGTGAACCTCGAGATTGGGGATGTCCTGCTGCATGCGCTGAATCTTCTCGGCCCGCAGCCGCACCATGTTCTCGTGATTGTCAGGATCGTAGCTGACGTTGCCGGTGATGTTGGCCTTTTCGAGACCACCGATCCGGTGCTCGAGTCCCGGCGTTCCGGGGACGGCCCAGGGGCGCGAGAGGGTCTTCTCATCACGCTGGTAGGGCAGGAAGCCCTGCTGATCGGTGTGGAGCTCGATCTTCATCTTCGGCAGACTGTCGATCGACGGAATGGCCCACGGCTCCGAACCATTGCCAAGGTAGCCGTCCGAGAGGAAGAAGACGGGAGCCATATAACGGGTCGCCAGACGGACCGCCTCGATCGCCATAGTGAAGCACTCCGCCGGAGTCGCTGGCGCGACCACCGCCACCGGGGCCTCGCCATTCCGTCCAAAGAGGGCCTGCAGAAGGTCGGCCTGCTCGGTCTTGGTGGGCAGACCGGTCGACGGGCCACCGCGCTGGACATTGATGATCACCAGCGGCAGCTCGGTCATCAGCGCGAGACCGATCGCTTCGGACTTGAGCGCCACGCCCGGTCCGCTGGTCCCGGTCAATCCGATGTTGCCGGCAAATGAGGCCCCGATCGCCGCGCCAATCGCGGCAATCTCGTCCTCGGCCTGGAAGGTCTTCACGCCGAAATTCTTGTGCTTCGACAGCTCGTGGAGAATGTCCGAAGCCGGGGTGATCGGGTAGCTGCCATAGAAGAGCGGCCGTCCCGCCAGCTGCGCCGCGGCGATGAAGCCGATCGCCGTCGCCTCGTTACCGGTGATGTTGCGGTACTTGCCGGGTTTGATCTGGGCCCGGGCGACACGGTAGTGGGTGTTGAAGATCTCGGTCGTGTTGGCATAGTTGTAACCGGCCTTGAGCGCGAGGACGTTCGCCTCGGCGATCTCCGGCTTGGCGGCAAACTTGGCGCTGATCCAGTTGAGGGTCGGCTCCATGGGCCGGTCGTAGAGCCAGTACATCAACCCGAGCGAGTAGAAGTTCTTGCAACGCTCGGCCTGCTTGAAGGGGAGCTTGGTCTCCTCGACCGCCTTGAGGGTCAGGGTGGTGATCGGAATCTCGAGCACCCGGTAACCCTTCAGCGATCCATCCTCGAGCGGATTCGAGCCATAACCGGCCTTCTTCAGATTACCTTCCGAGAACTCGTCCGTGTTGACGACGAGAATCCCCCCCTGCTCGAGATCGCCGATGTTGACCTTCAGGGCCGCGGGATTCATGGCGACCAGCACATTGGGTTCATCGCCGGGAGTCCGGATATCCTGACTCGAGAAGTTGAGCTGGAAGCCCGAAACGCCCGGAAGACTGCCCGCTGGGGCGCGAATCTCTGCCGGGAAGTCCGGCAGGGTCGAGATGTCGTTGCCGATGATCGCCGAAGTAGAGGTAAACTGAGTTCCGGTGATCTGCATTCCATCTCCGGAGTCTCCCGCAAATCTGATCGTGACGGTATCGACCTCCTCAAAATTATGATCCCGGCGCGGGGCCCGGTCCTGGGGAAGATCATTTGTTGTCGTAGCAGACATGTGGTCCTTTCATTTCTTCACTTGTGCTATTTGTTCACTGTGACGCTTATGTTCACGTATTTCTGCGATGATCCGTCCCGGCGGTTCAGGATCCCATACTGTATGGGTGAACCTGGGCAGGATCAGGTTATATCGGCCCGGCGGGTTTAGTCCGCCCTGATTACGCGAATTTTCCGGTCATCACCACGGTGTGGCCGTCCGGCGGGCCATTGACGCTGCGGGTGGGCACCCGAGGTCTCATAAAGAATCGTCAATATACCATGCCTCTCCAAAAAATCGCACCTGTTTGCGAAAGAAAACGGAGGAAAATTTAACAACTGAAAAGTTGACAAATTCTCAAACCGGCCGATAAGATGGGGTTTATGGCGGGAGCGGAAGTCGACAATATTCTGAAGCAGTCGCGCAGTGCGATCATCGGCCTTTTAAAAGAAAATGGCGCGATGGGAGTAGAGCAGCTGGCAGAGGCGCTGGGCGTGACGAAGGTCTGCGTGCGCCGCCACCTCAGTCTGCTCGAGCGGGATGGTCTGATCCACTACGAAGAGGAGCGCCACGAGCGGGGTCGACCGCGCTACATCTACCACCTGACCCGCAAGGCGCAGTGCCTCTTCCCGCAACGCTACGATGAGTTGGCGCTCGACATTCTCGGGCAGCTCGCCCGGCTGCACGGCACGGCGGCGCTCGAGGGGCTGCTCGCCGCGCGGGCCGACGAGCTGATTGCCGAAATCAGGACCGAATTGGCTGGTCTTTCATTTGAGGAACAGGTTCGCACCCTCGCCCGGGTCATGAATGGTCGTGGTTTTCTGGCCGAGTCCCGGCGGCTTCGTGACGGCTCCTACCGGATGCGCCAGCGCCATTGTCCGACCGAGAACGTCGCCGTAAAATACCCGGCGATCTGTGAACAGGAGCTGCGGGTCTATCGCGAGTCGCTCGGTTGCGAGGTCGTGCGCGAGTGCCGGATCGCCGATGGCGACCGGGTCTGTGAGTTCCGGATCAAGCCTCCCGGCAACGCCCGGGCGGGACTTGAACTGACGACCATCAGCGGTCGCCACAGTCTGCGCCCCGGAGTCGAGCCGCCGGTCAGCGGGTCGGAGATTCCGCGCCGCGGCGAGAAGTAGGCTCCCGGCAGCAGACAAAAGTCAGTGAGTAAAATTTCTGTGAGTGAAATGTAGTAAGCAATAAGTCAGTCAGCAATAAGTCAGTCAGCAATAAGTCAGTCAGTAATAAGTCAGTTCGTAATAAGTCGGTTAGTAATTCATTTTGTAATTAAGTTATCAGGTAATTCAACAGGTTAGTAATATCAAACAAGCGGGCCAGTGGGCCAGTAGACCAGTGGGCCAGTAGACCAGTAGGCCAGTAGACCAGTAGGCCAGTAGATCGGAAAGTCAGCCCCGCGAAGGTCAGTCAAGCTGAACCAGACCGTCGGCAGTAATTTACAGACAGTCGGCAATAATTTAAAAGACCCGAGCCTGGCCGCCAGGCAGAGACAGGAGAAGGCATGGAAGTGGCAAATGACGCAATGACCGCCGGAGCCATCAGCGAGGAGCAGGTGCTGCAGGCGTTGCGTGCAGTGAAGGATCCGGATCTCCATAAAGATATCGTCACCCTCAACATGATCAGGGACATGGCCATCTGCGGGGGCATCGTCAAGTTTCGGTTCGTCCTCACCACCCCGGCCTGTCCGGTGCGTGACCAGCTGAAGTTCGAGGCCGAGAAGGCGGTCATGGCGATTCCGGGGGTAGAGCGGGTCGAGGTGCAGATGGATGCCGAGGTTCCGAAGGCACGCGGAGTGATCGACAAGTCGGAGATCGCCGGAATCAAGCACATCGTCGCCGTCAGTTCCGGCAAGGGCGGCGTTGGGAAGTCGACCGTGTCGGTCAATCTGGCGGTCTCGCTGGCCCTCATGGGGGCGCGGGTCGGAATTCTCGATACGGACATCTATGGTCCGAACATCCCGATCATGATGGGAGGGCGCGATCTGCCCGCGGCGAAGGGAAACATGATCGTTCCGCCGGTCTACCATGGGGTGAAGACCATGTCGGTCGGGTTGCTCAACCCCGGAGACAAGGCGATCGTCTGGCGCGGACCGATGCTCCACTCAGCGGTCTCGCAGTTCCTGCGCCAGGTCGAATGGGGCGAACTGGACTACCTGGTGATCGACATGCCGCCCGGAACGGGCGATGTCCAGCTGAGCCTCGCGCAGATGGTTGCGGTGGCTGGCGCCGTGCTGGTCACCACGCCCCAGGAGGTCGCCCTGAGCGACGTGCGCAAAGCCTATAGTATGTTCGAGCAGCTCCACGTTCCAATTCTCGGGATCGTCGAGAACATGAGTTATTTCGAATGCGCCCACGGCGAGCGTTACCACATCTTCGGCAATGGCGGAGGAGAAGCGCTGGCCGAGAGGTATGGTGTTCCCTTCCTCGGATCGGTTCCGATTGCCACGAGCATTCGGGAGGGTGGCGATCTGGGGGTGCCGGTGGTGATCAGCCAGCCGGAGAGCGGACAGGCGCAAGCCTTCCTCGGCGTCGCCCGTCAGGTCGCCGCGCAGGTGAGCATCGAGGCCCTCAAGTCCCAGAAGGCCCTGCCGGTGCTAAATATGAAGAAGTGATTGACGCGCCTTTTTGATTGTCATATCCTCGGAATGTTACTCGACCGGTTAAGAGTCGGGACGAAAGTTTGGATAGTATTCGTTAGCTGGTTTTTCGGTTCAGACCGAGTGTTGACTGAGTTTTAACTGTTAAATCAAGGAGATTGAGACGATGAATTTGATGATTACCGATTCTGCCGCACTCGAGGTCAGAAAGTTTCTGGAAGCTGAGCAGGTAACTGGAGATGGCGGGCTGCGGGTGCGCGTCGTTCCCGGTGGTTGTTCGGGCTTTCAGTATGCGATGAACATCGAGGAGGCCCCACAGGCGACCGATGAAGTGGTCGAGACGAGTGGACTGCGTGTCTTTGTCGACATGTTCAGCGCCCAGTACCTCGACAACGTGCAGATCGACTACGTGAACAGCGTCATGGGGTCGGGCTTCACCTTCAACAACCCGAATTCGCAGGGTGGTTGCGGTTGTGGAAGCTCGTTCTCGGCCTGAGGATCAACCGAATTTGATCGCCAGAATTTGAGATCTGGTGAAGGGCTCCTCCTGCATATTGGAGTGTGGGGGAGCCCTTCGTTTTTCTCGACTTCGCGGTCCAGACCGGGAGATTAAGTCAGAGAGATGTGTGCCATGAGTGAGAGCAGAGAGTATCAGGCAATCCGCGCGGGGGCGGGATTGATCGATCTGTCGGGGAACGGCAAACTGCGCCTGAGCGGGGCGAATGCGGTCCAGTTTCTGAACGGCCTGGTCAGCAACGACGTCAAGTCGCTGCTGCCGGGTGACGGGGTGCTGGTCGCCTTCCCCAGTCTGCAGGGAAAACTGCTGGCGCTGGCGCGGGTCTGGCGAGATGGTGAAGCGCTGCTCCTCGAAGTCGATTCCCTCAACCGTGAGAAGGTCTTCCGAAATCTGAGCCGCTTTGTCCCAGCAGGCAACTTCTTTGTGGCCGATGAGACCGATTCGCTGGGGCTGCTGGCCCTGCTCGGTCCGGATGCGCCGCGCGTCGTGGCCGAGCTGGGGGCGGTTCTGCGCCCGACCACGGAGCGCGAGCGGGTGGCGGCGCGGGTGCAGATCGATGGAATCGAGGTTCTGGTGGCCCGCCACCGCCGCCTGGCGGCGGAGGGCTTCGATCTCTTTGTGCCGCGGGAGGGTCTGGCGAAGCTCCGCGAGATGCTGACCAGATGCGGGGTGGTCGAGGTCGGGGCGGAGACGTTCGAACTGGCGCGGATCGAGGATGGGATTCCCCACGAAGGAGTCGACACAGGCGAAGAGTACATCATTCTCGAGACCGGGCTTGAAGAGGCGATCAGTTACACCAAAGGTTGCTACCTCGGCCAGGAGGTGATCGCGCGGATCCACTGGCGCGGGCAGCCGGCGCGGCGGCTGCGCGGACTGCGGCTCGAGAAGCCGCTCGACCAGACCGGTGACTCGCTGGCAGCGCTGGAGCTGGTGGCGGTCGAGGGAGCCCAGGCGGGTCGCAAGGTTGGCCATTTGACCAGCACGACCGTCAGCCCGGCCCGGGGTGGGGCGATCGCGCTGGGATATGTCCACCGCCACTACCTAGCGGCAGGGACCGTCCTCGAAGTGCGGCGTAACGAAGAGAAGATTGGTCAGGCGATCGTCACGGATCTGCCGTTCAGCCCGGCGTGAGGCCGCTGGGGCAAGCGCGGCAGAGAGAACGAGTAAGAGAGGGAGAGAGGGAGAGTCATGGAAGACGAGAAGATCAAAGAGGAGTCCGCGGCCGAGCTGGTCTGGGGGATCGAATCGGCGGAGCTCGCTTATGGAGTGATCGCCCGCTACGTCGATCACGCCCAGATCTCGGGCATGGTGATTGCGCTGCTCGCCAGCGCGCTGGGCGAGGAGCGGGTCAAGCCCCTCACGCAGAGTGAATACTGGCAGGCCTATATGGCCGGACGGCGGTCACTGATGGATGCACGGGAGGAGGTCGACCAGCTAACCCAGATGATCGAGCGGATGCGGGGTCGTCAGCAATGAGGTGGCGCGGGCAGTATCGTGGTCGGGTGGCAGAATAATTATGGAGCATTCCGAAAAGCTCTCACCGGAGAAACTGAGTTTTGAGTTCACGGCTGGTCTCGAAGGGTTGCGACTGGACGAGTTCGTCTGTCGCGAGCTGCCGCGCATCAGCCAGACCCGGGTCCGGCGGTTGATCGCCGAGGCCGACGTGCTGGTCAATGATCAGCCCTCGCTGAAAGGGTACAAGTTGAAAAGTGGCGATCGGGTGATGGTCCGGGTCCACGCGGCGGATAAGTCCTCTGCCACCCCGGAACCGATCCCGCTCAACATTCTCTTCGAGGATCGCGACCTGATCGTCGTCGATAAGCCGCAGAATCTGCTTGTCCATCCAAATCACATCGAGAAGTCCGGGACGCTCACCAACGGCCTCGCCTGGCATTTCTGGAAGAGCGAAGGGGAGGCGATCCGCCCCGGCCTGGTCCACCGGCTCGACCGGCAGACCTCCGGAGCGATCGTCGTCGCCAAGACAGCGCGGGCGCACCGGACCCTTTCGAAGCATTTTCGGGAGAGGTGGGTCCGGAAGATCTACCTGGCCCTGGTCAGCGGGGTGGTCGAGAAGCAGAGTGGCGAGATTGACGCCCCGATCGGCAACAACCAGACCAACTGGCCACGCTGGCAGGTCATGGAGAGCGGACGGGCCGCGAAGACCGTCTACCGGGTCAGGCAGCGATTTGACTCCCATACCCTGCTCGAACTGGAGCCGCTGACGGGGCGCACCCACCAGCTCCGAATCCATTGCGCATTGATTGGCCATCCGATTGTCGGTGACACGGTCTATGCCCCGGTGGCCGATCCGCTCGCCACCGCGCGGCGGGTCAAGGTCCAACTGCTGCATGCCTGGCGACTGGAGTTTCGGCATCCGGCGACCAATCAGGAGATCAAGTGCGAAGCGCCGGTGCCGGCGCTCATGAGCCAGATCATCGAGAGTCTTGGTGAGGAGGTGGGCCTTGTCCAAACCTGATGTGCTGATCATCGGTGGGGGCCCGGCGGGGATGAGCGCGCTCCTCTGGTGTCGGTCGCTCAATCTCGAAGGGATCCTGCTCGAAGCCGGGGCTGAGCCGGGAGGGCAGATGCTGCAGATGTTCCACCCCATCCCCGACTACCCTGGGCTGCCGGGGCTCACCGGACGCGAGATGCGGGATCGCTTTGTCGACCAGCTGCGGGATCTCGGTCTCGACTGGCGAACAGATTGCCGCGTTGAGTCGATCGATCCACTGACGCGCACCGTCACCTGGGCAGGGGGAGAACTGCAGGCGCAGGGCCTGGTCATTGCCACGGGAGCGCGCAAACGAACCCTTGACGTTCCGGGGGCAGAGCGGTTCGCGCTCCGCGGGGTCAGCTTCTCCGGCACCCGGGACCACTCGCTCTATGCGGGAAGAAAGGTCTGTGTGGTCGGTGGCGGAGACTCGGCCATCGAGAACTGTCTGATCCTCAGCCGGGTCTGCCCTGAGGTGACGCTGATCCACCGCTCCGATCGCTTCCGGGCCCGCCAGGCCTGGCTCGACGAGGCGCGCTCAACCGGGAATATCAGTTTCCTGCTCAATCAAGACATCGTGAGTATCGAGGGTGACGAGGCGGTGAATGGCATCGTCATCCGCGATCGCCGGAGCGGCGCAATCAGGACGCTCGAGACGGGAGCGGTCTTTATCAAGATTGGGATCACCCCGAACACGGAAGCGCTGGTCGGCCAGCTGGCGCTCGATGCGGGAGGGTATGCAATCGTCAACCAGCGGCAGCAGACCTCGATCGACTGGGTCTACGCGGTCGGGGATGTGACCAACCCGGTCTGCCTGAGCGTGGCCACGGCGGTTGGCCAGGCGGCGGTGGCGGTCAAGGATATCAAGGAGCGGCTCGAAAGAGCGCTCTGACGCCCCAGCCGATCCAACCCAGCATAAACCGGATCACGCCGACTTTAGTTGGTCGCCCGATCCGGCACCGGCAGCGAGGTGTGAAAATCCTCCTGAAAACGGTCGTGGTAAGCATCGAGCAGCTCGGCGACCCGCTGCGGCTCCGGCGCCGCCACAATCAGACCGGCATGATGGCGCCGCACCATGCGCCAGACCACCTCTTCATCAGTGTACGCGGTGAGATCGGGCCACTCCTGGCGGGCGAGCGTAATGATGATGCCGGCTGAGAGCTCTCGCGATGGCGTGGGTTCATAGTCATCCTGCTCATCGCGCAGTTCGACCTTTGCCCACTCGGCCCAGAGATTGATGCCGGTGCCCGCCTCGACCATCTCGGCGATGTTTGCTCCTCCGACACGCGCGGCGACCTCCAGAAAGTAGAGCTTGCCATCGGCCCTTCCCCTGATAAACTCGGCGTGGGTGACGCCATCGACCATGCCGAGCGCCTTGATCACCTCTTTGTTGAGCTTGCGCAGTTCGCGGGAATCGGACGACTTGCGTGGGAGCATCCGGCTGATGAAAATTCCCCCGTCGTGAGAGACATTGATCGGCGGAGCGCCATAGCGACTGACCACGGCAAAGAGCACCTTGCGGTCAGCGACGATCGAATCGACGTGATAGACCTCGCCCGGCACGAACTGTTCGATCAGGTAGTGCGACTGTTCGTCGCCCAGCTGGTCGAGAAGCGGCCAGATCTCCTCGGCGCTGCGGATCTTTCTGATACCAATCGCCGAAGCCGCGGAGCGCGGCTTGATCACCCACGGACCGGGGACACGGGCAAGATAGGTGCGCAGCAGGTCATAGTCGAAGAGCGGCGAGAAGTCTGGGACGCGAAGGTGGCGCGACGCGGCGCGCATCCGCATGGCCAGCTTGTCGCGAAAGAAGCGGGTTGTCGATTCGCTCATTCCGGAGACGCGTAGGTGCTCACGGAGCGCGGCGGCCATCTCCAGATCGAACTCGTCGAGCGCAACAATCCGACTGATCGGATTGGCCCGGGCGAGGTAGCTCACCGCGTTGATCATGTGCTCGCGCACGGTCAGGGTGGGCATGACGAAGAACTCATCGATGCAGTCGCGGGGCCAGTCGGCATGGCGCA
Organism: Acidobacteriota bacterium; assembly: GCA_041160645.1. Lineage (GTDB taxonomy): Bacteria > Acidobacteriota > Blastocatellia > RBC074 > RBC074 > CAIOZW01. The sequence continues at coordinate 7,460 of JBEAVZ010000382.1, read as the reverse complement.
ACTCCTCATTGGTCATGAAGATGACGTGCCAGCCCTGCCGCTTCGCCTCGCGGATGAACTCCTGCCCCTTCTCATAACTCGACATGCAGAGGATGGTTCCCGACCTGCGCTGACTCATCGGCGCCTCCTTCAGCCCGCCACCGGCCGCATATCCTTCAGAAATGGCAGCGCTGTCCGGTACTCGGCGAGCCCGGCCTCATCGAGCGGGTTGGTGAGCATCCCTTCCGCCCCTTCGGCGCTGGAGACGACCGTCCCGTACCAGTCGACCAGCATCGTGTCACCAGCATAAGACAGATAGGGATCGCTCCCACACCGGTTGACGCCAAGGACATAAGCCTGGTTCTCGATCGCCCGCGCCTGGAGCAACTTCACCCAGTGGATCCGTCGCCGTTCCGGCCAACTGGCGATGACGATGAAGAGGTTGGCCCCCCGGGCGGCGGCGATCCGGAAGATCTCCGGGAACCGCAGGTCATAACAGATGAACGAGGCGACCGTGAACCCGGCCCACTGGTAGAGGACGACTCGCTCACCCGCGGCATAGTTCTGAAGCTCTCCGCCGGGAGCGAAAGGAAAGATCTTCTCATAACTGGCGACCTCGGCTCCCTGCGGGTCATAGATGATACTCTGGTTGGTCGGACGGCCATCGGCCCGCTGCCGCACCAACCCGGCCTGGAGCCAGATCTGGTGCTTCCGCGCCTGCTCGCTCAGAAAAGACTGGGTCTCCCGCGACTCCGTATCGTCGATCTGCGCGGCATTCATGCTGAACCCGGTCGCAAACATCTCCGGCAGGACGACGAGGGTCCCCGGGTCTGGGCGCTCTGTGGCGAGCCGTTCCTCAACCCGCCGGTGATTGACCGCTTTATTCTCCCACTCGATATCCATCTGCAATCCAGCCAGTCTCATCGTTGCCCCTCCCCGTCAAAGAATTGCTTTCAACCCACTGATCAGTCTCCCCAGCCCCTCGACAACCGTCTCGCGCTGGAGCGCTCCATACGACACACGCAGATAACATCCGTCCTCGATCCCAAAGGCCGTGCCGGGGATAGCCGCGACTTTGTGCTCGCGGACCAGTCGCTCGACGACGGCCATTGCCGTCTGATCGGTCTGGAGCCTGAGCAGAAAATAGAAGGCGCCATCCGATGCCGGGGCGACACAGCGGTCGCCAAGTCCACGCAGGGCCTCCAGCGCCAGCTGCCGGACCGCATCCAGATCGGGCAGCTTCGCCCGACAATAACCACTTCCCGCCTCCATCGCGCCAACCGCCGCATACTGCGACACGACCGGCGGACAGATCAGCACCGTGTCCTGCACCTTGTTGATCGCCTCGAAGAGATGGGCCGGGACGACCTGGTAGCCAATCCGCCAGCTCGCGAAACCATAGGACTTGGAGAGAGAGAAGAGGGAGATGGTGTAGCTCTGGCTCCCCGCGATCGAGCCAGGCGAAAAGTGGCGTGCCTCGCCATAAGTGAAGTACTCGTAGGCCTCATCGTGGATATGATAGATCCGATGCTCGCGGCAGATCCGGTTGACCTCGCGCAGCGCCGCCTCCGGATAGACCATCCCGGTGGGGTTGTTCGGAGAGACGGTGACGACCGCTCTCGTCCGCGGCGTAATGGCGGCCTCGATCAACTCCGGCTGCAACTGGTACCGCTCATCGGTCGGGACGAGAACCGGGCGGCAGCTGGCCATAACGATCGCCATCTCGTGGTTGAAATAGTAGGGGACATTGAGGATCACCTCATCTCCCGGATCGACGATCGCCAGCAACGCATTGATGAAGGCCATGTTACCGCCCGCCGTGACGAAGATGAGGCTCTCCGGACCAACCTCGATCCGGTTCTCATCGGCCAGCTTTCTCTCGATGGCAGTGACCAGTTCCGGAATGCCATAGACCGACTGGTACTTGTGCAGAAGAGGGTCGGTCGGAAAGGCGTCGACCCGCGCCGCGACCTGCGGCGGGGGCGGATACCAGACCACCCCCTGGCCAAGGGAGATCGTCCCGGGATTCTGGCGAATCAGCTCGCCAATCACCGGAATGATCGGCTTCTGCACCGATCTGAGTCGCTGTGATTCAGTCATCTGGATTCCCCGCTCACCATTGTTATCTTCAGGCATTAGTAGCTTCTGGCGCCCCCCATCGGCCACCCTGACCACCTGGCGCCGCGCTAGTTGGTCACCAGCTTCTTCGCCGCTTCGACATACCGCGCCGTCTTCGGATTGGCCGCATTCCACTGCGGAGGCTGCGGATTGTTGCCAATATTGATCAGCGCCAGGCCGACCATGCGATTGACCCGGGCCATATTCTCGTAGTCGATCTTCTCCCAGTGATCGGCCGGCTGGTGGTAGTCGGGATAGACGAAGGCGGTACAGAGGGTATGGGCCGGGATGCCGGCATCGGCCAGCGCCTGGTTGTCGCTGCGGCCAAAGAAGGCGTCGCTGTTCTTTTCGTGCTTGTAGACGCTGATCCCGGTCAACTCGCCGGCGGCCTTGAAGATCGGACCAAGATCGGTGAAGTCAAACCCGGTCAGGGTCGCGTTGTTGACCTGGGGGCCCTCGCTGCTGTCGGTCCGCCCGACCTGCTCGAGATTGACCATGGCCACCGTCTTCGCCAGTGGAAAGACCGGGTGGCGCCCATAATACCGTGAACCAAGCAGCCCCTTCTCCTCCCCAAACCAGTTGATAAAGACGATCGTCCGCTTCGGTCTGGTCTTGAGGGTCGCCAGCGCCGCCGCCAACTCCAGCACCGAGACCGTGCCGCTGGCATCGTCATTGGCGCCGTTGTAGATGCGGTCACCGTTGACCGCCGGTCCGATCCCGACGTGGTCATAATGGGCGGAGACGATCACATAGCTGTCCCTGAGCGCCGGATCGGAGCCAGGGAGGATACCAATCACATTCTTCAATTCCACCGGAACCTGGCGCGGGGGGCCGATGCGGAACGTGATCGTCCCACGGGTCTCGCCCTTGCCCATCCCATCGTACAGGCTGACCAGACGCGGATCGTGCACGGTCAGAATCTGGTCCATCCGCGCCCCACCCCCGGCGCGCCCCGCCGGCGCTTCAGGATCGATCAGTCGACCGGCCCCAAGCCCCCGCGACTCGCTACTGCGACTGATCGAGAGGATGAAGGCCGGCTTGAGCGTCGCCAGCTGGGCAAGGATCTGGCTGCGCGTCCGGAAGACCTCCATCATGCGCGACCGATCATCGCGCGGCAGCTCCGGCAGCTCGATCAGCACGGCCCGGTTCTGCACCTGCTCCGCCTTCAGACTGGCGAGCCCGGCCGGATCCCCAACATCGATCCGCACCAGCGGAAGCCCATTCGCCTCGATCGCCTGCTCGGTCTGCAGACTGACCCGGGAGGCGTCGATACGGTAGACGGCGCCGCCATCGACCACCGTCAGCTCAAAACTCTCCAGATCCGGCTTCGCGACCTGCCAACGCGCGACCTGGAAGTAGCTCCGCCGCCCACCCTCTTCAACTGCCGGCTGCAACCCGGCCCGCATCATCTGCGTGGCCAGGTACTCCGCGGCAATATCGAGCCCGGGCGACGGAGTATTCCGCCCTTCGAGGAGATCTGAGGCGAGAAACGCGAGATGGCCGCGCATCGACTCGGCGGAGATCCGGTCGAGCGCCGTCCGTGTCTCGACCGGCAGGGCCGGCCTGGTCGCCGCCGGCTTTCCAGCCGGCCCCGTCCGCCGTCTGGTCTGCCCTTCCACCCCCACACCCAATCCACACACCACCAACAACAGCAGCGTTCCCCACCTGCCAGCAAGGCTCAACATCAGCATCTCCCTTACTATTATTAAAAATTGTCACTCTGCACGTAGGCGTCGATGACGGCCTGCTCTCCATCCTTGCCCGGACGGGAATTGCCGTGCTCCATTCCGACCACACCGGTGAAGCCCTTTGAATGAATATGCTTGAAGATGTTCCGGTAGTTCATCTCCCCTGTCGTCGGCTCCTTGCGGCCCGGATTGTCCCCAACCTGGAAATAGGCCACCTCACTCCACGCGAGGTCGATGTTCGGGATGATGTTCCCCTCGGTAATCTGCTGGTGGTACATATCAAAGAGGATCTTGACTGTGGGGCTGTTCACTCCCCGGCAGATCGCGTAGGCCTGCGGAATCTTGGTCAGAAAGAGCTTCGGATGGTCACGGCGATTGTTGAGCGGCTCCATGACCATGATCAGGTTGGCCTTCTCACAGATCTCCGCGCACCGCCGGAAGTTGTCGATCACATTGGCCATCTGGTAGTCCCATTCGAGCCGCTCATCGTGGCAACCCGGCACGACCGTACACCACTTGGCATTGACCCGCTTCGCCACCTCGACCGCATTGCGGATGTCGGCGAGCACCTTCTCGCGGATCTCCGGCTTGTTGAGAACCATGGTCGGGTTCTGAAAATCCTTGGTCGCCACGAAGACTCCCATCTCCATTCCCAGCTTGGCCAGCGTATTCCCAATCCGCTCCTGATCGGCCACCGAACGGTCGGGCAGACCATTGTCCTCGAGGGCGGTAAATCCCTGGTCGTGCATGAACTTGAGCTGATCGACCAGATCTTCGCCGCTGTGGTTCTTGAACATCCCGAAATGGGGGGCATACTTCAACTTGAACTTGCGCACCGGCGCGCTCGCCGCCGCGAGGGTCTCACCAACGCCGCGGCCGGCGAGAGCCGCCCCCGTCGCCAGCGTACTGGAGATAAAAGTTCGACGCTTCATTTGCTCAATCCTCCAAGTTGCCGTCCCAGGCGGACTGCCCGCGCGGCTGGAAGTTGTCTCCGGTCATCAACCGCAGACGAAGTTGTTGGTTGTCTTTGACTCATTGAGCCGCTTCCCTGGCGCCCACTCGGCCAGGACTATCGAGAACCACAGCGCGGATTTCCATCTCCCGTCCGCCCGGCGTTCAGCCCGCCCCCAATCCGCCCCATGCCGGCCGACGTTGCCGGTCCCACATAACCGGACGGTGGCTAACGGGCGGATGAGGAGACGGAGATGAGCAGCAGTCCGGTGATCAGCCCAATCAGGAACAGCCCCCAGAGCGTCGTCATCCCTGGTCCCTGGGCCTGACTACCGTTAGCGGTGATCGAACGCAGAAAGAGGGCGACCCCAGAGGCTCCACTCAGCAATACCAGACCAATCCCGACCAGGTTGAGGATCGTATTGAACTCCATGGCAACTCCTCATCATAGAAATGGCCCGAGCCTTCACAGGAAGCCCGGGCCATAAAGGTCAACTCTCCAGAAGGAGAGCCAGACTATTGAACATCCTGCCTACTTTTGATGCTCCGGATGGGTACACCCCTTGAACTCCTTCAGGTAGGTATTCCCCTTGTACTGAAGCTCCTGGTGGATCCCGATCTTCGAAGTGTAGTAACCATCAATGGTCATGTTCTTAATCGCCTTGAAGAATCGCTCCTCGAGGGTCTGCGGCTTCATCTCATTGCGGCTGATCTCGGTGAGAATCGCCACCTGCTGAGCCGGAGCGGCCTCTTTGAAGGAGAGATTGTGGCGGGTGCGACTCAGTCCGTCCATCGCCGCCAGACCGTCGGTCCAGAGCTTCTTCACCTCGACCGGCGACTCGCTGACCATCAGGTCGGCAAAGGCGGGAACCTCAGCCGCAATCGCGCCGGGCGAGTGATCGTCCGTTGGAATGATCAGCTCCGCGATCGTCGCCACGAGGGCCAACTGCTCCGCGGAGAAGAACTTTGGCGCCTTAGCTTCCGGGGCGGCCGCCTTCGTGGCCGGGGCGCCATGCTGGTGCCCCTGCGCCAGCCCGTTATTCTGCAGTATCGGGAGGCTGCCGGCTGTTCCCAGACCGACGGCGATCCCCTTGATGGCATCACGCCGCGTCACATTGCCATTCTCTTCTGACATAGTCATCAAGCCTCGGTTTGAAGTGGGTTGTCGAATCGACCAGCGGCAGAGGAACTACTGGGGCTTCTTCTCGCCTTCCTCTTCCTTGTACTCTTCGAGCCAGGTGACGTCGATGGAGTCGGCCTTGCGCTTGTCCTTCTCGGCAATCAGCCAGTCGCCACGCTTGTTCCAACCCTCGCCGCCGGAGGCCTGCGTGTGGCAGAAGAGGCAATTCTTCGCCCCGTACTTCTCAGCCTTCTTGACGAAGGGGGGATAGGCTTCGGTGACCAGAGCTGAACCGAGCATCCCGGCCAGCATGAGAACGGCAACTGAAAGTTTGAGTGATTTCATTTCGATCCTGAACCTCGTGGTTTTGTTGAATTCGATGATATGGTTGAATTCGATGATGTTGATGATGCCGATATTGATTAAAAATATCGCTGCTGCTGCCTGGTCGCTCCGGAGAAGCAACCCTGGCGCAAGTCGTCACCCCCGACCAGATGAGAAGAGACGGCTGAAGATTCGCCGTCTTCCGGGATCGGCCGGAGCCGGGCGGACAGCTGAAAAGCACTGCCCGGCCACGCGCTCCAGGTCCGGAAGCCAATCCTCTGCGACCATAAGAGCAGCGGGGAGAGCGGCGGGGAGAGCGGCGGGCAGAGCCGCTGGCAGTCCCGGATGCAATCCCGCGGGGGTGTTGTCAAGCGCCCGGTCGGGGTACTGGTGATTCCACTCCACAAAGAAGGCGTTGCGCCAAAAATCATTACGTGCTGTAAGTTCGATCCTGATACGACGCCCCATACACAACCTGTTGATCTGCTGCTGATCGATTAATACTGATCGGTTTGTTCAATGATTCAATTGGTTTGATTGAATCTACTGGTCAAATGATTCAATTGATCGACCCCCGTCGCCTTCACCGCCTGGGCGGAAGCGCTGACATTGAGATGGGATGGATACCAATCGTAGAGTAGCCAATGTGATACTCAAAAGCAATATCTGTTAAACTCAAAAGCGATATCTGACTAGAACTGGCCAGAACTGGCCAGAACGCAGCCATCTTAAACGTGAATTCAGATGGAAGCAAGCCCCCCGTCTGCCCCCCCGTCAGGATGTTTCGCGGCCCGCCGGGCGGTCCTGATCCTTACCGGAAAAAAATATCTGACCTGATACATCTTTTGTGTTACATCCCCTATCTGAGAATGTGCTAATATTTGGCGTTCTTTATTGATTTCTTCATTGATTGCTTCATTGATTGCTTCATTGATTGCTTCATTGATTTGGATGGTCGCCTCCCCGTGGTCAGCCATCCGGAACGGCTGCTTTTATATTTTTATTAAAGTTTGGCACCAATACCCCCCTTTTGGAACAAACTGCAGTACTAAATTACCCCTTTGTACTGAATCACCTGCGAGGTCACCGGTGGCGGTCTTTTCAGGTGTCGATGAGGCTTGACAACCTCGTCTTTCGGGCTCGTCTTTTAGGCTCGTCTTTTAGGCTCGTCTTTTACGGGAGGCAGGACCAAATGGAAAAAATGAAGCAACCTATCAAGCGGGCTGCGGCTCTGCTGCTTTGTGTGCTGGCCATCAGCGCGGCGCTGTGGCAATTTGACT
>JBEAVZ010000377.1:0-2973 GCA_041160645.1 Acidobacteriota bacterium | reverse complement strand
CCAGGTTATAACCCTGTGTGCCAAAGGTATTTGTTCCAGACGTGACGAGACTCGCTCCAGGATTGTCAGCGAGGATATTGCTGAGCAGCCGGACGATGCGCCCTCCATTGCCGCTAACCTGGATGCCTCCGGAGCTGTTGCTGGCGATTGTGCTCGAGATGATCTCGGCGCTCCCGCTGGTTCCGAGTCCGAGACGGACTCCGAAGGCCGAATTGCCGGAGACGGTTGAGTTGGAGAGTGAAAAGCTCTGCGGGGTAAGTGTGTCGTAGGCAATGGCCGCGCCCGCGCCAGTATTGCTGCTGAAGGTGCTATTGGTGATAGTCAGGTTCGACCCACCGACATAGAGAGCCGAACCGTTCGGCGAATTGTTGCCGGTAAAGGATACTCCGTTGATTGTCAGGTCGCTGAAGAGACTGTAGATCCCTCCGCCAGAGACGGTTGATGCACCATTGCTAATTGTGAGCCCAGCAATAGTTACTGACATGGCGCCCGGGAATACTGGTGTAATAAAAAACACTTGAAAAATCGTACTTGTATCTCTTCGGATAACACTATCTTTAGCACTTAACCCTGTTATTACTAAAGAGTTCAGCCCATTAGCATTATCAACTAATGGCAGCGGAGTACTTAACTGAATCGTTCCACTAACATTGATTGTTATCGTGTGCGAACCGGACGCGACCATCACCTCTTCCATCGCTGCCCGAAGCGTGCATACCCCACCCGCGGTTTGACAGATGCCATCTCCGATGTTGCTGTCCGACGCATCTCCAAGGTCATTGACCTGCAGAGACAGCATCGCCTGTCGTGGTTCGGAACCAGCGTTGATGATCGGCAAATTGTCCCGGAATAAGAAGAACAGGAGGAATGCCAGCAGTCTGAAACAGAACTGTCGACTCGAAAGACCACCCCACCGAAAGACAGACCTATCCTTAGTCATTTTAAACTCCCAGGCTGCAGGGAGGGGGTGGCTGCTCCCGGGAAATGAGCATCGACGCAAGATCATGTAACTTGCGCAGAATCATCGGTTGTTGGATTACAACTTGTTGTCGCTTTTGACTGAGATAAATGCCAGGCTGGATTTATGCACTTATAACAACTGAACAATCATCCTTGATGAATTGGCATAAGCTGAGCGACGCACGTGAGCATAAAATTGGCCGAATCGGATGTCAAACAAAAGTGCATTCCTTTGTCATTAATTTAGCTGAGCGGGCCAGGGCAATCGCCTTATGACCTCGCCTGAAGGGCAGGGGATGACAGATAGGACAGGTGGGACTTGTGGGACAAGTGGGACTGGTGAGACCTATAAGTCCTATCGGTCCTATCGGTCCTATCACCCAGGGAGCCTGAATCTTACAACGCAATTACCGAGGCGTGTTACCGGCGAGAGCCACAATACCTGTGTGACGCCGTGACTTACCCGGCCACCTATCGTCCGCCCGGCACCTTGAGAATTGCGGCGCTGCTCAAAGTCATCAAATGCAGGTTGTGACCGCCAACAAACCCAGTTGGATCATCGTAGAAGACCGCCCCACCGATCGCGAGATCCGCCGCGGCCTGGATTCTCATCCACCCGGTCCTTCCGGCCGGGATTACATTCTCAAAACGCAGACTGGTCCGGGGAAAGTTGGCGCTCGACAAGATCCCGCGCAGTTGGGGACCGGCGCTATTCACACTGAAGTCCCAGCGCGCCTCGAGGTCATTGTAGAGCGAGCCGTCGATCGATCCGAGCGGGAGGATGCCGGTGAGCAGATCGCCGCCAAGACGATTCAGAACAAGCAGGGTCCGGGCGCCATCGAGGCGCGACGGAATCGAGTTGACCGCCACGGTGCGCGGCAGCATCTGGTAGACGACGCCATCAAAGCGCAGGGTGATCGAGGAGGCGTCAGGCTGGCAGAGCAAGCCAAGGCTACTGATGGCCGGGATGGCCAGCGCGGTCAGGCTGGCCGCGTGGCCGGTCTCGAATCTGACCTGCGCTTCACCGATCAACTGATTGAAGTCGGTCGGGCATCCCTGATCATTGACCGCGACCGCGATTATGAAACCCGTCGTCCCCGGATCGAGATCGCTCGCCAGAAAGAGGATCGTCTGGTTTGGCGTCAGGGCGAGCAGGAGGTTCTCGACCGCGCCAGTCTGTCCATCGACGAGAAAAAGTCGGACGTTGACCGCTCGATCTGGTGAGGTATTGGTCAGCGTGATGGCGCTGTCGTGGGTGCGGTCGACAGCCGAACTATAGGCATTAAAAGTAAGGACGCTTCCCGGCTGTGGCCCCGGCAGGATTGAATTGAAAGGGCTGGGCACGCCGGGTCCGGCCAGATTGGGGGCCGGATTGTCCGTAAAGCCAGCGACGCGAAAGTAGCCAACGAGCGGGTCGTGATCGGAGAGGCGCAGCGGCGAAGCGGCATCGTTGCGGGCCGTTTCAGGAAAGTCGGCATTGAGGCGTGGATGCTCGACACGACGGGCCAGGGTGGCAGCGACCAGCGCCTGATTGATCAGCAGATGGTCGAGGGACTGGGCGTTCCCGTCGAAGGAGTATGAGTACCGTTCGCCTGGCGGAGCAAGTGCGCCGAGATTGACCAGATCAGGCTCGACCAGATCGACTCCGTCGCCGGGGACAACGGTCTGGTTGTCGGGGGAGGGACGACCGAGAATGGCGCCGATCGAGTCGGTGAAGCCATCATTGAACTCAAAGGCATTGAAGTCGCCGACAAGGACGATTCGCTCGGTTGGATCGGCCTGCTGCCGCCGTTGAACGAGGCGGGCCAGGTCCTCGGCCTGGCGCTGCCGCTTGGCGCGGACGCGGTCACCGTTGGTCGCCCAGCCATTCGATCCGGGCGCGGTGTCGCCAACTCCGCCAAGCGACCGGAGATGATTGACGATGACCGTGACGGGAAACTTGCCGCCGGCGGCGTGATTGACAACGGCCACGAGCCGCAGGGGCGGGCGATCGTTGAGCAGATCGGTCGATCC
>JBEAVZ010000329.1:0-3663 GCA_041160645.1 Acidobacteriota bacterium | reverse complement strand
GGGAAATTTTACGACGCCTGGCGATACGGCGCGAATTGAGCAGTGGCTGCGGCAGCGCGACTACCGGGGGACGGACGCGCTGATCGTCTCGGTCGATATGCTTGCCTACGGCGGTCTGGTGGCCTCACGCACGCACGGGGTCAGCCTGGCCGAGGCCCGGAAGCGGCTCGATTTCTTTCGCTGGTTTCGGCAGCGCCACCCCAGGATTCCGGTCTATGCCTTCAGCGTGATCATGCGGGTAGCCCCGACGGCGAGTCGCGCCACCCACGGGATTCACGACAAGCTCGCCCGCTGGGCCGAACTGAAGGACCGGGTTCCGCGAACTGGTGAGTCCGCCCTGGCGGCGGAGTTGGAGCGGCTGGAGCGGGATTTGGAGCCGCGGGTGATCGAGGACTATCTCGCTGCGCGGCGGCGCGATCTGCAGATCAATCTGGCGATGATCGAGCTGGCAAAGGCGAAGGTGGTCGATCAGCTGATCCTGCTCCAGGATGACGCCCGTCAGTATGGACTTCATCGCCAGGATCAGGCGGTGCTGCGGGCGCGGCTGAAGGAACTGGGGATGGAGGGGACGGTGCCGATCTACAACGGGACCGACGAGGGATCGCTCTCCCTGATCAGCCGGGCGGTGCTCGACCGGACGGGGACGCGGATCCGCATTGCGCCGATCTACTCCGGGGGAAAGTCGCGCGAGGTGGTGGCGCCTTACGAGGATCATCCGCTCCGCTTCACGGTCGAGAATCAGGTCCGGGCCGCTGGCGGGGTGCTGGTTGGCGAGGGCGAGCAGCCCGATTACCGGCTCTACATCAACGCACCGGAGACGACTCGCGAAGAGTTCGATCAGTTTCTGCAGCGCATGCTCGCCGATCTGAAGGCCGGGGCGCCCGTCGCCCTGGCCGATCTGCTCTTTCCGGCGCCGCACTACAGCGGAGCCGACGAGCGGATCATCAGGGCGCTCGAGACGGCCGGGATGCTCGACCGCTTCGTCGGCTATGCGGCCTGGAACACGGCGGGCAACACCCTTGGCACGACGATTCCGCACGCGAACATGCGGGTCTACAATCAGCAGTGGTTACAGCGCGGACGGGTGAAGGGGCGGCGCGCGGAGGCGCGGCGGACCGAGTTGGCCCACCTCGCGTTTCTGCTCAACCGGTATGCCGGAGACTATCTCTACCACGATCTGGTCCGTCCGGAGATCAACGCCCGGCTGCGTGAAGAGGCGAAGCGGACAGGGGAGATCACCTATCAGCTCGATGCCGAACGTTACGCGATGGTCGACCGCGATGTCTCGCAGTCGCTGGTGCCGCGGCTCCGGGATCTCTTCGCCGCCCATTTCAAGGGGCGCCGCTATTCACTTGCCGGATCTCGCCACGTGACCCTGACCGGCCTGCGTGAGCCGCGGGTCTACCTGCCCTGGGCGCGAACCTTCGAGTGTGTGATCGAGTTCCAGCTCGAGGACGAGGAGACGGGACGATGACGGCTATCCTGATCATCCTCGTCTTTATGCTCTTCGCCGGCCTGATGATGACGCGGCGGATGCCGGCTATCCTTGCCCTGCCGGCGATGGCCGTCAGTGTTGCCCTGGTTGCGCGTGAACCGCTGCGGGTGATTCTCGAGCAGGTGGTGACGAATGGCGCGACGCGGCTCGCCGGCCAGTACCTGATGGTCATCGCCGGGGCGATGCTGGGGCGGGTGGTTATGCAGACCGGGATTGCCGAGAGCATGATCAAGCGGGCGGCTGAGTACGGTGGCGATCGTCCGCTGGTGGTTGCGGTGACGATGATGGTCGCGGTCGCCTGGCTCTTCACCACCCTCACCGGGCTGGGTGCGGTGATCATGGTTGGCGGGTTGGCGCTGCCGATTCTGATGAGCATCGGCGTGCCGCGCAAGCTCGCGGGGATCCTCTTTCTGCTCGCCTTTGCCCTCGGCTTCGTCTTTAACATTGGAATGTGGGGTTTCTACCAGGGGACGTTCAACATCGATCCGGCGGCGATCAGACAGTTTGCAATGATCCTGGCCGGGATCGATGCGGCCGTCCTGATCCTCTTTCTGGTTCTTGCCGCACGGCGGATGCGCTATTACGGCGCATGGGCCATGGCGGTTGATGAAGATGAAGAGGATGCGGACGGGGAGTCGCGAAAGCGTGAGGTTCCCCTGCTTGCCCTGGCGGTGCCGATAGTTCCGCTGATCCTCCACGCCTGGCTGGGGGTTCCGGTGGTCGCGGCCTTTGTCATTGGGGCCATTCTGGGGGTGCTCGTCACCCGACCGCGCGAGCTGGTGCGCCAGCTTTCGAGCGCCGTCGTCCGCGGAGTCGAGGATGTCGCGCCGGCGGTGGTCCTGATGATCGGGATCGGAATGCTGCTCAACGCGACGACCCTGCCGCTGGTCAAAGCCTCGCTCAGTCCGCTGATCGGCGCGGTCAACTTCGGTTCACCCTATGTCTACGTGCTCTTCTTCGGCCTGCTCTCTCCCCTCGCCCTCTATCGTGGTCCGCTCAATCCGTACGGCATCGGGATCGGGATCTACCTCCTGATTCGCGATCTGCAACTCCTGCCGCCGCTGGCCTTGCTGGCGGCCGTGATGAGTGTCGTGCAGGTGCAGAACACCTGTGATCCGACCAATACCCAGAATGTCTGGGTCGCCAACTTTGTCGGGATGCGGGTCGAGGAGCTGACCCGCCAGACGATCCTTTTCAAGATGGCGGTCTGCCTGCTGGGGCTGATCGTTGCTGCCCTGATCTACTATTGATCTACTATTGGCCTGACCATGAAAGTACGAATCGGCATCGACGTTGGAGGCACATTTACCGATGTGGTGGTGATCGACCAGCAGACACGCGAGCTGGTCGGTCAGTTGAAGCTGCCGACGACCCATCATGCGGAGGAGGGGGTGGCCCTCGGTATTGTCAGGGCGCTCGAGCGGGCGTTGCACGACTTCGCCATTGCGCCGGAGAATGTGGTCTTCATCGCGCACAGTACGACCCAGGCGACCAATGCCCTCCTCGAGGGTGATGTGGCCCGCGTGGTGGTGGTCGCCGGAGGTGAAGGCGTTGAGGGATGGCTGGCGCGTCGGGCGACCCGGGTTCCACCGATCCGGCTCACACCGCAGCGGAGCCTGGTCGCCCGCCAGGTCTGGCTGGGGAAGGACCTGGCCCCGCCCCGCCGCTGGCTGCCCTGGCGGGAGTGGCAGGGGCGTCAAAAGCGGCTTCGCGCCAGTCTCGAAGGCCTGGCTGCCGAGGGAGTGGAGGTGATCGTCGCGAGCAGCGCCTTTGGCGTTGACCAGCCGGAGAGCGAGGCCCTGCTGGCCGGTGAAGCGCGGTTGGCGGGCATGCTTGCGACGAGTGGGCACGAGGTGAGCAGCCTCTATGGTCTGCGCGTCCGCACCCGCACCGCGGTGATCAACGCGGCGATTCTGCCAAAGATGATCGAGACGGCCGGAATGACCGAACGTTGCGTCCGGGAGACCGGGATCGAATCCCCCCTGATGATCATGCGCTCAGATGGCGGGGTGATGAGCGTCGGCGAGGTGCGGCGACGCCCTATTCTGACCATGCTCTCCGGGCCGGCGGCCGGCATTGCCGGAGCGCTCATGCACGAACGGATCTCGGATGGGATCTTCATCGAGGTCGGGGGGACCTCGGCCGATATCTCGGTGATCCGTGACGGG
>JBEAVZ010000311.1:0-7952 GCA_041160645.1 Acidobacteriota bacterium | reverse complement strand
GCTGTGTAAACAGCCCATATACTTTCCAACTTTCTGTAGATAGAAACATGGGAGGAGTCTCGAAAGTGGCATATGCAATCATCCGCACTGGCGGAAAACAGTTTCGGGTGAGCCCCGGAGATATCGTCCGGGTTCCCTCGCTCAGTGATAAAAATGAAGGCGACAGCGTCGAATTTACCGACGTTCTCGCTGCGGGCGGCGAGAGCGGCCTGCGGATCGGCGCTCCGACAGTCGCCGGCGCAGTGGTCACCGGCACCGTCGTCAAGAACGGCCGCGCCCCGAAGATCATTGTCTTCAAGTTCAAGCGCCGCAAAGGCTATAAAAAGAAGAAGGGCCATCGCCAGGGCTTCACGGCGGTGAAGATCGAGGCGATCGCCTGAGATAGTTAAACATCATCAGATTCAGGGAGTAGTTAAGTCATGGCACATAAAAAAGGGGTAGGCAGTTCGCGCAACGGTCGTGATTCAGCGGCACAGCGTCTCGGGGTGAAGCGCTTTGGGGGCCAGCTGGTCACCGGTGGCTCGATCCTCGTTCGCCAGCGTGGAACGCGCTTCAAGCCGGGCCACAACGTCGGCATCGGGAGCGATGATACGCTCTATGCCAAGTCTGACGGTCTCGTCAAGTTTGAGGATCGTGGCCGGAAGGGGCGCTTCATCAGCGTCTACCCGGTAGAATAGTCCTCCCTCCGGACGTCTTGCGAAAAGGTCCGGGGGTGAACTGCACTGTTCACCGGTTTTACAATGTTTATCGACCGGGCAAGAATCCATATTCGCGGCGGAGATGGGGGAAACGGAATTACCGCTTTCCGCCGCGAGAAGTTTGTTCCACGCGGAGGCCCTTCGGGTGGGGATGGCGGGCGTGGCGGCTCTGTCTACCTCGAAGCGACGGAAGGGCTCAATACTCTTCTCCACTTTCGCTACAACCCTGAACACAAGGCAGGGCGGGGGCGACACGGTGAAGGCAGCCGCCGGCACGGCGCCAACGGTGATGACATTACCCTCTTCGTCCCGGTCGGCACGCTGATCATGGACGAAGAGTCGGGTGAAGTGATCGGAGATCTCGTCGAACCACGACAGCGGCTGCTCATCGCCGCCGGTGGGATTGGTGGACGAGGCAATGCGCAGTTTGCAACTCCGACCAACCGTGCGCCGCGGCGCCACGAAGAGGGGAAACCCGGGCAGGAACGCTTCCTCGTTCTCGAATTGAAGCTGATTGCCGATGTGGGGCTGGTCGGTCTGCCCAATGCCGGCAAATCGACCTTCATCTCGCGCATCTCCGCCGCGCGTCCAAAGATTGCCAACTATCCGTTCACAACCCTCGAACCACACCTCGGTGTCGTCGACCTCGGTGAATACCAGACCTTCGTGGTGGCCGATATTCCCGGCCTGATCGAGGGGGCCCACACCGGAGCGGGTCTCGGTGACCGCTTCCTGCGCCACATTGAACGGACCAAGATCCTTCTCCATCTCGTCGATGTCTCGACCTTTGTTGAGGACGCCGTCGCTGACTTTCAGACCGTTACGGCGGAACTGACGGCCTACAGCGAAGAGATTGCCGGCAAACCACGGATCGTTGTCGCGACCAAACTTGACGCCATGGACGATCCCGGGCAGCTCGAGGCTCTCTCCAGCTTCTGCGCGGCCCACTCTCTCGAATTTTATGCCGTCTCGGCCGCAACGGGAGAGGGCGTCCAGGACCTGCTCTATGCCGTCCGCCGCCACCTCGATCGCCTGCGTGAGG
The DNA here is from genome assembly GCA_041160645.1 of Acidobacteriota bacterium. Taxonomy (GTDB): domain Bacteria; phylum Acidobacteriota; class Blastocatellia; order RBC074; family RBC074; genus CAIOZW01. Next base: position 6,212 of record JBEAVZ010000311.1, on the reverse strand, counting down.
CGGAAAGAGCGGCACTGGCCCTGCTTCGTCAGCACATGGAGCCCCGCCAGGCGCCACCTGTGGAGCTCGAAACGGATTGGTACCAGAATGCCGAACCTCACCGGGAACCATCCGCCGCGTCGCCAGACATCCCCTCATCTACACCGGGAGATTCGACCGAGAAGACAGGGAATGCCAGGAATGCCGGGAATGATTCAACGCAAGGCTGATCGAAGTGGCCGGCAGCGACCCCCTCGGCAGTCATCGAAATTGTTTGAGTAATGACCTTGTTTGAGTAATCGGCCTTGAATGATGTCACAGTGAGCAGCAAACGGCGCGTCGGTGTCTACGGCGGGACTTTCGACCCTCTCCACGAGGGCCACCTGCAGGTGGCGACGGCCCTGAGCGGGGCCTTTGAGTTGGATCAGCTCCTGCTCGTGCCGGCGGCGATTCCCCCGCACAAGCGGGGGGTAACCATCAGCTCTCCATACCACCGGGTCGCCATGCTCGCGCTGGCGACCGCGGCGCTGCCCCGAGTCGCCATCTCCACGATCGAGCTCGAAGCGCCTGACCGGCCCTACACGATCGAGACCCTCGGAAAATTGCAGGAGGCCGATCAGGATGCCCGGCTCTTTTTCATTATGGGGGCCGACTCCTTTCGCGACGTGACAATCTGGCGCGAATACCGGAAAATCCTGAGCGATTATGACGTCATCGTCGCTGTTCGCCCCGGATATGTAATCGCCGCGCACGTGAGCGGAGTGACGGGTGGCCCTCAGGCAGGCCATCCAACTGCCGCGGCGCTGGCGGGCCATCTGCCGCCGGAACTTCGCGACCTGATTCTTGACCTGCGGGGTGGTCGACGACCAACGACCAACGATCTGTCGAGCAAACACGTCTATCTGACCGACTACGTCTCGGTCGACATCTCCGCAACCGATGTGCGGCGGGCATCTGCCGCAGGACATTCCCTCGCCGGGCTTGTCCCGCTCCCCGTCGCCGACTACATTGCCAAATATCAGCTGTACCAAAGTCCGCTATGAGCAATAACTCCAATCAGGAAGAGATCACGAAAACCGCTCCTCCCGCCCCTCTCTCGCCCGTCGATCAAGAGATCCTCGATCAGGTCCGGCTGGCAGTTGACTGCGCCGAAGAGAAGAAGGCGGAGAACATCCTCGTGCTGCGCCTCGCGGCGATCACCGAATTTTCCGACTACTTCGTCATCTGTTCCGGTAATTCAACCCGTCAGAACCAGGCGATCGCCGATGAGATCACCGATCGCCTGAAGCAGTACAAGGTGCGTCCAATCCATACCGAGGGCTATGCCACGGCCGAATGGATCCTCATCGACTACGGCGCCTTCATCGTCCACATCTTCACCCAGAGCGCCCGGCAGTTTTACGATCTGGAACGACTTTGGCGAGACGCGGAACGCGTCGTGTAGTACAATATGCGACTTCATTTTGTCTGGGTTGGGAAGACAAAAGACCGGCGTTGCGCCGGCCTCATTGAAGAATACCTCGATCGGATCCGGCGTTTTGCGCCGGTCGAGGTGAGTGAGATCCGTGAGCCGGGCGGAGACGACCCGGAACAGGTTATGCGCCGCGAAGGAGCCCGACTGAGCGCGGCGATCGAGAATGATGACCTGGTGGTGATTCTCGATGAAAAGGGAGCCCTGATGTCCTCGACGGAGTTGGCCGGTTTCATCCAGCGCCAACAGACCAGTGGGACCAAGCGGATCGCCCTGATCATTGGTGGCTTCGCCGGCATCGACGAGCAGCTGAAAGGGCGGGCAGATCAGCTGCTTTCACTATCAAGGTTTACTCTGACGCACGAACTCGCACGAGTCGTGCTGACCGAACAGGTCTATCGCGCCTTCACCATTCTGGCCGGGTTTCCCTACCATAAGGTCTGAACCCGGTTGCTTTCGCAATTGAGAACTGAAGACTTTTTTCCAGGGAGAGTGGATGGACAAGAAGAAACTTAAAACATACCACGATCGTCTGATCGTCGAGCGCAACGCTCTGCTGGGAGTCGTCGGACGCAATGAGGATTACGGACGGGAAGCAGATATCGAAGCGACCCAGGACCCCGCCGATAAGGCCTCAAACTCATATACCAAAGAGCTGCTCTTCAGTCAGTCGACCAATGATCGCCTGATTCTGACCCAGATCGATGAAGCGCTGGAGCGGATCGAGGATGAAGAGTATGGCATCTGCCTCAACTGCAACAATGAGATCGGCGCGAAGCGCCTCGAGGCGCTGCCGTGGGTCCGCTACTGCATCAACTGCCAGGATCTCTATGAGAAGGGGCTCCTCGACGAAGAGGAGTAGTTGACACATCTCACTCCCTCTCCCCGTCCATCCGGAGGGGAGAGGGCCGCCCTAGCCTTGAAGCGCCTCAACGACGGCGCAGCTGCCGCTGGTTTTTTGGTTCGAGGGGATATCCGGCCTTCTCCCAGGCCTCAAACCCTCCGCTCAGCGCCCGAACCTTCTCAATTCCCTGCTCTTTTAGTGCCCACGCCATACTGGCGCTGGTCGCCTCATCCGGTCACGTACAATAGATGATGATCTCGCGATCCCGCAGCAGATTAACCGGCCCCTTCTCCAGATCGCTCAACGTGAAGTGGACGGCTCCGCGAATCTGAACGCGACTGCCAAGCAATGACTTGCCGGCCCGGGCGTCGATGATCAATATCTTCTCCCGACGCTCCATCTTCTCTTTCAGCTCATCGATCGAGATTCGCTCCGCTCCCTCCTGCCCCAGGACAAGACTGGTCGAGAAGACCAGCCAGAGTGGAAGCAGAATCAGAAGTGATCTGTTTCTCATCGTTCGACCCTCGCGCCAGCCCCCTTCATGACCCGCTCGACCTCGCTGAGCGTGACCATCGAGGTATCGCCGGGGGTGGTCATGGCCAGCGCTCCGTGGGCCGCGCCGTATTCAACGGCGCGCTGTGGCCCCTGGCCGCTCAGGTAACCATAGATGAGACCAGAGGCGAAGGAATCACCACCACCCACCCGGTCATAGATCTCAAGATCTTCGCGCACGGGCGCCTGGTAGAAGCTACCCTGGTCATAGAGCACCGCACCCCAGTCGTTGCGGGTCGCCGTCTTCGCGTGGCGCAGCGTCGTCGCGACAACCTTGATATTCGGATAGGCGGCGACGACCCGTTCGATCATCTTCCTGAAGTTGCCCGCATCGAGCTGGCTGTGGTGCTCATCAAGCCCCTCGACCTCAAACCCGAGCGCCGCGGTAAAGTCCTCTTCATTCCCGAGCATGACATCGACCATCGAGGCGAGCCGGCGATTGACCTCCTGGGCCCGCGCCTGGCCGCCGATCGACTTCCAGAGCGAGTCCCGATAGTTCAGATCGTAGGAGATGATCGTCCCGTGCCGCCGGGCAATGGTCATCGCCTCGAGCGCCACTTCCGGGGTCGTCTCCGAGAGGGCGCAGAAGATGCCTCCACAGTGGAACCAGCGCGCCCCCTCCTGGCCAAAGATTCGCTCCCAGTCAATGTCTCCGGCGCGGAGCTGCGCGGCGGCCGTGTGGCCACGATCGGAACAGCCCAGGGCGGCCCGCACGCCAAAACCACGCTCGGTAAAGTTGAGCCCGTTACGGACCGTCCGCCCAACGCCGTCATATTTGACCCACTTGACGTGCGACTGGTCGACGCCTCCCTGGTAGATCAGGTCCTGGACCAGACGGCCAACCGGGTTGTCGGCAAACGCCGTGACGACCGCCGTGTTGAGTCCAAAGCAGCGGCGCAGCCCGCGCGCCACATTGTACTCGCCGCCACCCTCCCAGGCCTGGAAGGTTCGCGTCGTGTGGATCCGGCCATCACCCGGATCGAGCCGCAACATCACCTCTCCCAGGGCCACCGCATCCCACCGGCAATTCTCTCTGATCTTCAGCTCCCCCATGGTCGTCAACTCTCCTCACTTCCTGATCTGCCCGACGAGGGCGACCGCCTCGCTCGTCAGGGTGCGAATTTTCCCATAATCTCCGGAGGTCATCAGCTCCGGCTTGACCATCCAGCTTCCGCCGCAGGCGACCACCGCCGGCAGGGCCAGGTATGACGCCAGATTCTTCGTGTCGATCCCTCCGGTCGGAATGAACCGCACCTGGCGGTAGGGCGCACAGACCGCCTTCAAATAGCCAACCCCGCCCATCGGCTCGGCCGGAAAGAACTTCAGGACCTCGACGCCCAGCGCCAGCGCCGCCTCGATCTCCGTCGGGGTACAGACCCCGGGAAAGATCGTGATCCCGCGGGCCAGGCAATGCTCGACCACCCGCGGATTGGTTCCCGGTGAGACGATGAACTTTGCCCCGGCATCGATCGCCCGATCGGCCTGCTCGGTCGTCAAGACCGTCCCCGCTCCCAGCACCAGCTCCGGATATGCACGCGCAATCTGGGCCAGTGAATCGGCCGCCGCGGCCGTCCGGAAAGTGATCTCCGCACAGGGCAATCCCCCGGCCATCAGACTCTCCGCCAGCGGCAACGCCATCCCACTCTCCGGAATACTGACTACCGGAACAATCCCCATCTCACCAATCTGCGCCAGAATACTCAAGTTCGCTCTCCTCTCACCAATCCTGCTTGAACTCACTCTGCTCTTCGGTCACTCGGCTCTTCCGTCACTCGGCTCTTCCGTCACTCAGCTCTTCCGTCACTCAGCTCAGCGGGGCCCGACCGGATTCGCGATTGAACCGACGGAGAATCTACCACCAGCCCCGGTAAACCTCCAGCCCCGCGCCGCCGGCTACCACCGCACCCGCACCGTGAACGAACCACGATTGTCGTCAAAATAGTCGTCATTGACCCCCAGAAAAAGGCGACCATACTCGCCCTCTTCCGTCGCCGGGGTGCTCCGCGCGCCAATCCCAACCACATTCGAATACCGGCCATCACGGTAGCGGATTCGCGCAATCAATGCGCCCGCCGGCAGATCGGGCACCGGCAGGCGCCGCCGCGCCGCATTCTGATTCCCATCCGGCCCGCTCGTGACCCGCCCCCCGATCTCGATCGTCCCTTCGGCCACAATCTCCAGGGTCAGGTTCGGAGTCAGATCGATCCCCGTATCGGTCCACGGCTGGTTCGCACTGACCGTCACCGTGCGCACCCGACCGGCAATCGGTCGATCGGCCACCCCCGCCCCGCCACTCCGATCCAGCGAGACCTCAACGCGAAACGCTCCCCGGGTGTTCTGGATCTGCCAGTGGTTGACCGTAAAGTAGAGCTCGCCATCCTGCTCAGCGGTAAACTCACGCTGCCGGCCAATGAGGATCTCCGGCGCGTTCTCCTCCTTGCCAATGATCGCAATCAGCGCGCCATCGTTCTCATCCGGCATCGGCGCATCAGGATCGCGGCGCCCATTGACGCCATCCGGTCCGGTCTGCGTCCGCCCATCGAGCGTGATCGTCCCGCTCGCGACGACCCGCACCCGCATCCCCCGGGTGAGCATGATCCCGGTCTTGATCCACTGCTCGGCCAGCCGGACATCGATCGCCGGCTGAACCTCCCAACGGCCAGAAGAGTCGGCTGACGGAGCGGTATCCCCCCGCTCCATGACCAGTCGCAATACCTCCGAGGGGCGGAAACGTCGCTCACGCCCATTCTCCAACTCGAAGATGAACTGGCCATTCTCATAACCCAGAAACCGCCCCTGGAGCACGCTCCCGTCACGCAGATAGAGCGTATCGGCCAGGCCCGTCAGGGCAATCAGCAATGTCAGGACGATGGCAGTAAGTACTCTTTTCATAGCGTGAGTATAGCCGGAATCGACCTCTCCGACTATTCCATTTGGCGGGTTTTCGGCATCTTCTCCCCCAACTCAATATGCCTGACCGTGAGCCGGGATCACCACTAACTCAACTGGCGGGAATGACCGGGATCGTCAGGGTTGCCGAGGCCGTCGTCGTCAGCGCGTGCAGGTTGTGCCCGCCGCTCAGGCCGCTTGCAGCTTCGTTGATCATCGCTCCGGTGATGGCTTCATCGCCATTCGCCCAGAACTTCATCCAGCCGGTTCGTCCCGCCGGAATCACGGTCGTGTAGCGCGGCACCGTTCGTGGATAGTTGTTTCCGATCAGCCCCCGCACTTGGCACTCTCCACCATTGAGCATAAAGCTCCGCGAGACCTCGCTGTCGTCAAAGAGCAGCCCCGCCAGTGTCCCCAGCCTCTCCGCACCGTTCGTCAGATTCCCTCCCAGCCGGTTGACGATCAGCAACGGACTGT
>JBEAVZ010000266.1:0-3281 GCA_041160645.1 Acidobacteriota bacterium | reverse complement strand
CACTAGACGGCAACCTCTCCGGTCAGTCGGGGATGGGACTGGTAGTTCTGGAGCGTAAAATCGCTGTATTGGAAGGCAAAGAGGTCGTGGACGACGGGGTTGAGCAGCATTTGCGGCAGCGGATAAGGCTGACGACCGAGCTGGATCCGCGCCTGCTCGAGGTGGTTGAGGTAGAGGTGGGCATCGCCGAAGGTATGGATGAAATCACCGGGTTGGAGATCGCAGACCTGGGCAATCATGAGGGTCAACAGGGCGTAGGAGGCGATATTGAAAGGGACGCCAAGAAAGATATCGGCTGACCGCTGGTAGAGCTGACAGGAGAGGCGCCCACCGGCCACGTAGAACTGAAAGAGCGCATGGCAGGGTGGCAGCGCCATCCGCTCGATCTCGCCGACATTCCAGGCGCTGACGATCAACCGGCGCGAATCGGGATTGGAGCGGATCTGCTCGATCAGGGAGCCAATCTGGTCGACGGTCTGACCGTCCGCCCCCCGCCACGACCGCCACTGCGCACCATAGACCGGACCGAGATCGCCCGTCTCATCGGCCCACTCATTCCAGATGGTCACGCCATTGCGCTGCAGATAACCGACGTTGGTCTCGCCGCGCAGAAACCAGAGCAGTTCGTGGATGATCGATTTGAGATGAACCTTCTTGGTCGTCACGAGGGGAAAACCCTCGGCGAGGTCGAACCGCATCTGATAGCCGAAGATCGAGAGGGTGCCGGTGCCGGTCCGGTCATCCTTTCTGACCCCGTGCTCAAGAACATGCCGCATCAGATCGTGATACTGTCTCATTCCGCCATCCTCGTGCCAGAGCTGTGGACCCGCCGCGATAAAAGAGAAACGGGCCACTGGAAGAGATTAATCCTCCGCGGCCCGGTCCGGCGAATTGCCCTGATCGATCTATTACTCGGACTCCGTAATCGACTCGACCGCAATCTTATCGCCACTGACCTTGCCAGTAACATTGAAGACCGCGCCCTTATCCTTGGCACTCTTGGTCAGCGCCGCAGCGGCAAGCTCAGCCCCTTTGGCGTCAAACTCATAGAACTTGCCGTCTGAGTAGACTCCATAGCCGCTCGCCTTGCAGTTGTCAGAGAGTGCACACTTCTTCGTGTGACCGCCGGCAGCCTCCTGCGGATTGGCGGCCTTGCCAACCCGGGCGGAGCAGGCCTTGTCGACAATGTTTCCACTAAGGGTCTTCTTCTCACCCTGGGCCAGGCCCAGGCTGGAGAGGCTCAGCAATATAGCCAGCGCAAAGGTCATCGTCATCAGTCTTTTCATAGTTCTGATCATCCTTTCTATTCTATCTCTATCCCATCTATTCGGTCTGTTCTTTGTTTGACTGCCTCCGCCGATCTGCTGATGGCGCGAGAAAGTGGCTTAGGCGTTCGGACGCCTGATTGACGTATGGAATAGTAAGGTATAACCAGCGGTCAACAATTGCAAGCCATCCATTAGCAGGGAATACTGGTCGGGAGGAATACTGGCGAATCAGTGGCGAGGCCGGAGGAGAACTCCGGGCGTCAACAATCTTGATGAACGCTGCGGATCAATTACCAGTACAGTGTCGTGGCAGGCCCGGCGCGGGTGGAGACCAACGAGTGGGGGTAAGCAGGGAGGAAGAAAGGGCATCCCTCTCTTCCCGCCACAACTGACCGACCGTGAGCAGGAGAGAGTTTGGGCCATGCCGCCACAGCGAACCCCGACCGCGAGCCGGGGGAGCGAAGGGATGGCTTCTCTCCTGCCGGAGAAGCTGTCGATTTAGAGATATGGAGACTGAAAGTGGCGCTAGAGTGCGCGGGGGCTCCGGTACTGTTCGTAACGACGAGTCGGTTCGTACTTACTGGCAGTCAGTGACGGATCCTTCTTTGGTGGTCCCTCGAGGCGGATAATCTCAATTGCCTCCTGATAGACACGCTCCAGATTCTCGGGTTGAAATCCGTTCAAACGGCAGGCGCGGATGTGGGCACGAACAATCTGCTCAACAGCCTCGCGCCCCGACTCGTCCAGATCCTGGAGCGCACGGAGGGCATGTGATGATAGCTTCATATATAGACTACCATTCCTTTCAATACAGCAACCGATGCAGCGATTGCATGAGTAATGATCGCAAGATGATCACTTCAAGATTATAAATTCCAGTAGATTTAGTGGATATTAATCCTGACCTTTTGAAATAAGTCAGCGGAAGTGTACCACAGTTTTCCCGGGTGTCTAGAGATTTTTTTACAGAGATATGTCAACCTGTGCCAAAAGAGTAACAAAGAGTGATACATCAACGTAAACCATTCTGATACTGTAGCTTAGGTATCAGCAGTCCCATTCGCCGCGCCGCGCCCGCCGGGCTGGCGCAGCGGTGGACAGACAGGGCGGCGGAGGGGTGGGCGTGCTAGAATCGGGATGGTTTGGAGAAGTACAGACGGAGGTGAGGCAGATGATGAGAATAGCGGCATCGACGTATCTCAACTCGGCTCCACTGGTCAACAGTTTTGCGCGGGGTGGGTTGCGGGAGAGCTATCAGTTCATCGGAGATACGGCTCCGGCGCGCTGTTCGGCGCTGCTGGCGGCGGGCGAGTGTGAGATTGCCCTAATCCCGGCGATCGAATATCAGCGAATCCCTGACCTGCGGATCGTGCCTGGGGTGGCGGTCGCCTCAAAGACCCGGGTGAGGAGTGTCCTGATTGCGAGTCGCGAACCGCTTGGAAAGGTGCGTCGACTCGCGCTGGACCGGTCATCGCGCACCTCGCAGGGTCTCGTCAGAATTCTGCTGCGCCATCGCTATGGAGTGGAGCCCGAACTGATCGAGCGGACCCCGGATCCGGCTTGCGGCTACCGCAATATGTTCGAGGAGGCCGACGCGGCGCTGGTGATCGGCGATCCGGCGATGCAGGTTGAGCGGCTGGCGCCCAGCCTCGGCCTGACCGTTCACGATCTGGCGGCAGAGTGGCGCGAGATGACGGGCCATCCGTTTGTCTTCGCGATCTGGGCCGTCCGGGCGCGGATTCTCCCCTCGCCGGAGATCGAGGCTCAGCTGACCAATGACTTCCGGCGGGCCAAGGAAGAAGGCATTGCCAACCTCGAAGCGCTCGCGGCCGAATACGCGGCGGAGCTCCACCTGCCGCTCGATGATCTGGTCAACTACCTGCGGATCAACGTCAACTACGATCTGGATGAAGAGAACCTCGGAGGACTGACTCGCTACTACGAGTTGGCCCACCAGTATGGTCTGATCGCCGCAAACCGGCCCCTCAATTTTCTGCACGAGCGGATCGGGAC
>JBEAVZ010000261.1:0-4351 GCA_041160645.1 Acidobacteriota bacterium | reverse complement strand
CTTGCTGGTCATGGCGAGCAGATCGAGCGGCATGGAGACGATCGGCGAGGGGGTGCTGGTGGCGCGGGCCGCGCGGTTGGTCGCCCCGGTCTCCGCCGTCGCGCTGCCGGAGGCGGAGTTGACTAATCCACTGGGGCCATTGGGGCTATTCGGGCGATTGGCGCCACCTGGCGTGGATGGACGATCGCCATCGCCACTGAAGAACTGCCAGTAGAGCACCATCAGCAGGATGGCGAAGAGGCCCCCGAGGAGGAGTCGCTTCCGTTTCTCGGCGTTCTCTGGGGTATTGGTCGATTCCTGAGTCATAATTCTCACAAGACGGAGTTAAGTTCCTTCTCCACCCACGGTGCGGCCAGTTGGATGCACCGGAGAGCGAAACGATGCCCGGGGTCAGGGAGTGGCGCGCGGCCGGCGAAAGTAGGTGTCCAGTTCAATCTTCAGGGAGACCGGCACGGAGTCTGGCGAGGAGAGTTCGACCGGGGCGGCGTTGCCCAGTTTGGCCGTCTCGCGCCGGACCTTGTCACCCTCTCCCTGGAAGGCCAGCGAGTTGATGATCAGAAACTGACGGCTCTGTTCGAGGGCGGCGATGAAACGGCGCAGATTCGGGTAGTCGCCAATGACGGTGGTGTCGATGGCCATGCCCGGATAGATCGTCTCTTTCTTCTCTTTGAGGGCGGCCTCGGTCAGGGGCTCACCCTTCTCGTCGACGAGCGGCTGGGCGACCTCGACCCGGTAACTGGCATCGCCAACGACGATCTTACTGCTCTTCCCGAGCGTGTCGATCTCGTTGATGATCTGGGCGATCCCCGCTTCGTTCTCTTTGAGTCCGTTCTCAAAGTCGTCGAGGCTGCCGAGGATCAGTTCGGCATTGGTGATCTGATCCTGGCGCTTCTTCTCTTCGGTGTTTCTCTTCTCGAGCCGCGAGCGAAGTTCGGTTTCGCGGGCGCGGATCGCGTCGACCTGCGCGGTGAGTGGTTGGACCTTCGTCACGTAGAAGAGGCCAACGATGCCAATGAAGACGAGCGCGGCGAGCAGTGCGAGAGCCTCGACCGTGCTCAGTCGGAGCTGGGCAAGGAAGGGAACGGAGCGGAAGAGCGAGGCTCCGAGTCCGGACTTCGCCGGGTTTTTCTTCAGTTTGTCGAGCAGGTTCATCGGTTGGTTCCCCCCTTGGTTGATCCACTCTGGGGATTGTCGGCGGGGCTGGTCTTGTTCGCCGGCGCCGGCCCCTTCGATTCCGTGGCCGGGCGGGCGGGCGGTGGGAAGTACTCGGTCTTCAGCGAGAACTCGATCTCCGGAGTTCCTTCGACCGGCTTCTGCGAGATCGGATAGACCTTGAAGCGGCCGGATTCGTGCAGCCGGTTGATGAGTCCGACGACATCCTGGTTCGACTTCGCGATCACCTCGAGGTTGAGGGTCGCGGCGCTCTCAGAGCCGCCGAAGGCGCCATTCTTCTCTTCGGGGACGACCGTGGTGACGCCGATGCGCAGGACGCGGACTCCGGCCGGGAGATTGCGTTCGATCTCATCGAGCAGGCGGCTCCAGGAGAAGGATTTGCGGGCGAGCAGCTCGCTCGCCGCGTAGATTTCACGGTTCTGCTCGGATGAGATGGGCAGCTGGTTGGGGGCCACGGCGGGACTGCTCGCCGCCTTTCCAAGTCTGATTTCGAGCTCCCGGACAATGGTCTGCCAGGTCTGAATCTCGGCCTCCTGATTGGCCTTTTGGCGGATCACCTGCTGACCAAAGATGGTCGGCAGCAGGAACATCATAACGATGGCGATCCAGAGCAGGCGGCGGTTGCGGAATGGTTCGGTGGCCAGATTTACCAGTGGTCTCTTCATTAGTCAGGTTCTCTGCGCGGCTCGTGTTCAAAGTCTGGTGATCCGTGGGCAAAAGATGACCGGAAGCCGATCACCCAGGCTTCCATTCCAGCCTCCCAATATAGCAGCAAATTGAACGACGGCAAAGAGGGGGGTGGCCACTTGATCGCCGGTTGATGAATGATCATACTGCGCATTGCTGAAAAGTCTGGCAAGGCCACGGGGGCGGGAGGAGAGATGATGGCAGAGTGGAGTGATCTGGGACAGGGAGTGGCGCGGGCCCGCTGGAGGTTGCGCGAGGTCGATCCGCAGGCCGTCGCGAGCCTCTGCCGGCAGCTTGGCGAGCCGGAGACGGTGGTCAGGTGTCTGCTCAACCGGGGATTGGCGGAACCGGCCGGCATCAGCGATTTTCTCGCTCCAAGCTTTGATCGTCACCGCCATGACCCCCACCTGCTGCGGGACATGGGCAGGGCCGTCGAACGGCTCCAGCGCGCGGTGCGGGAAGGGCAGCGGATCATGATCGTGACCGACTTCGATGTCGACGGGACGACGTCGAGCGTCATCCTCACCCAGGCGATCCGCATCCTCGGCGGAAAAGAGCTGGTCAAGGCCTACATTCCCGACCGCTTCACCGAGGGCTACGGCCTCTCGAAGCAGATTGTCGAAAAGGCGGCGGCGGATGGCTATGGCCTGATCCTGACGGCTGACATTGGGATCAAATCGCACGAGGAGGCGCGGCTGGCGGCCAGTCTGGGGATCGACCTGATCATCTGCGATCACCATCTGCCGGATGGCGAGGACATCCCGGCCGATGCCTACGCCGTTCTCTGTCCGAAGGGATCGGCCGGACTCGACTATCCGAATAAACATCTTGCCGCCTGCGGGGTGGCGCTGAAGCTGGCCGATGCCCTGCTGGAGGCCCATCCGCGTCGCGCGGCGATCGTTGCCTCGCTGGCCAAGCTGACGGCCATCGGGACGATTGCCGACATGGTCGACCTCTCGGTCATGGAGAACCGGGCCATCGTTGCCCACGGGTTGCGGGCGCTGAGCGAGCCGAGCAACAACCCAGGGCTGCGGGCGCTCTTCAGCCTCGCCGGAGTCGGCCACCCGATTACCGCTTTCGATATCGGCTTCAGGATTGGACCGCGAATAAATGCGGCGGGCCGGATTGCCCACGCCAGTACCGTCCTCTCGCTCTTCGATGCGCCGACGGATGAGGAGGCCCAGCTCCACGCCCAGGTGCTCGACGATCTCAACTCCGAGCGGAAGAACATTCAGCAGCACCTCGTCGACCTGGTCGGGGAGCGGTTGCCGCTCGATCCGACGGGGGTGGTCACCGACCGCGTCATTCTGATCGCGGGCCTCGAGTCGGAGGGCTTTCACCGCGGGGTGGTCGGGATTGCCTGTTCAAAGATCGTTGAGCAGACCGGTTGTCCGACGCTCATCTGTGCGATCAATGAGGAGGGGATGGCGCACGGCAGCGCCCGTTCGATCGACGGATTTCACATTGTTGAGGCGTTGCAGAGCGTGGGCGATCTGTTGGTCAAGTTTGGCGGCCACCCGATGGCGGCCGGGTTCACCGTCCCGGCCGGGAAGATCGAGGAGATGCGCTGGCGTCTCAATCAGTATGCCGCCGAGAGGTTGCCGCCCGAGCAGCTGGGGCGGGTGCTCATGGCCGACGGCGAGCTGCAGATCTCAGAGGTGACCATCGAGCTGATCCGGCGGCTCATGCGGCTTGGGCCGCACGGCATCGGCAATCCGGCCCCGATCTTTCACCTCCGGGAGACGCCCCTCAAGGGGGTGCAGGTTCTCAAGGAGAAGCACCTCAAATTGCGGCTTCCGGGCGGAGTCGAGGCTCTCTGGTGGAACTCCGTGGAGCACCGGGAGGCCCTCGAGGCGGCCGGGAGCGTCCGGCTGATGGGGCGTCTCGATCTCAACACCTGGCGCAATCGCGAGAGCTGCCAGATTCAGGTGCTCGATGTGGCCTTCGCCTCCTAGCGGCTTCGGAACGAATCAGTTGCTCTCCCGATAGAAGCCGGCGCGTCGATACGATTCGTCAAGCAGGTCGACGAGGTGGACCACTTCGCACTCGGCGCCGTGGAGCCGTACTCCGGCGCTGAGCTGCATCTGGCAGCCCGGATTGGCGGTCGCCAGCAGCTGTGCGCCTGTCGCCTTGACCCGGTCGATCTTCTCGGTGAGGATCGCGCCGGACATCTCCGGCTCGCTCAAATTGTAGATGCCGGCGCCGCCGCAACAGTCCTGCATCCCCTCGAGTGGTCGGTATTCGAGCCCGGGGATGCTGGCGAGGACCTTTTGCGGGGCGGTCTGGACGCGCTGCGCGTGGTAAAGGTGACAGGGGGCGTCAAAGGTGACCCGCTGACTCAGTTCCGCCCCGCGACGGATCTCGCCGCGGGCGAGCACCTCGGTCACGTCGAGAACGGCGCGGCTGAACCGGTTTGCCCGTTCGGCATAGGCCGGATCATCGTGAAGCAGCTCGCCATACTCCTTGAGGAGCGCCCCGCATCCGGCGGCAT
>JBEAVZ010000233.1:0-3100 GCA_041160645.1 Acidobacteriota bacterium | reverse complement strand
TCTGCGGCTTCCGCAGACGCCAGATTTCCGGCCCGGGCGATGATGGTGGAAATACCACCTTCGCTGATTTCCAAGCCGAACACCTCGCGAAGGGCATTCACAATTCGCTCATAGCTGAAGTGATTCTGGTGCTTGAGAAAGACGATCGTCGCTTCCAGGCGAGGTCCGAAAAATCGGTCGGCGTCCAATCCAGCCGGGAGTTCAGCCCGGTTGAGATGCTGGCAATGCGGACAGGTCTTCTCCGTCTGCTGGGTTTCAAACACGATCGGTTTGATTTCGGGAAGTTCCGTGACCTGTCTCCGGACAACTTTTGACGGCTCTGTGCCGGTCAGGTCGTGATGACAAGAGGCGCACTGATCGACGTCGACAAGAATGACCTTGTCCGGATTTTCAACCAGTTGACGCACGAACCTCTTATAGCGGTTTTCAAATGTGCACGGCCTGATTTGCAATGATGAACATGGCCGCATATCCAAAAGAGTTAAGAGAGCGCGTTGTTGCCGCAGCAGAACAAGGCGAGTATACAATTGCTGAAATCGCCAACATGTTCAGCGTCGGCGTCACTTTTGTCAAAAAGATGCTCAAACTGCATCGCGAGGGCGAAGATTTGGCGCCTCGTCACGGCGGGGGGCCAGTACGACTTCTGGGAAAGAAGGAACTGGCGTTGCTGCGTAACGAGATCAAAGAGCACGCCGATGCGACGCTTGAGGAATTACAAAAAATGCTGGTCGATAAGGCTCAGGTCACGGCAAGCCTGCCCACTATTTGCCGAGCCCTGCAGGACCTGAATCTGCCGCGAAAAAAAAAGCCTCGCCGCCAATGAGCGTGACGAAAAAGAACGCCGCAAGTTTCAGAAGATGACCAGCGGTTGTGACATTCGTAAATGCATCTTCATTGATGAAATGGGCAGTAATATTGCCCTGACAAGACTCTATGGTCGCGCGGAAGCTGGCAAACGTGTGCTCGACAAGGTTCCGGGCGATCGTGGAGGAAACGTTTCGACCATCGCCGCGATTGCACTTGATGGCATTCGAACGGGGTTGAGCGTACCAGGCTCGATTGATGGAGATACGATGATCTACTTCGTCGAGGAGCTGCTGGCTCCGACACTCAATCGAGGAGAGATAGTCTTTATGGATAATTGCGCGATTCATAAAATGGAAGAAATTGAAGAAGCCATCGAAGCACACGGAGCCTGTGTTATTTTTCTTCCGCGATATTCACCCGACATGAACCCAATAGAAAACTGCTGGTCGAAAGTTAAAAGCATTCTTCGCTCGCTCAAGCCGCGTACTACCGAAGAATTGCTGGATGCGTTAGCCAGAGCATTTTCTTCAGTTACCCTGGAAAATATTCTGGGTTGGTTTAACCATTGCGGCTATAAGGCCGCGATCATTTGAAAATTGCTATAGTGATTGTGGAAAGTAGAATCCCTGTATGCCAAATCAAAGGTAGCTCACGGGAATTGACTGGACGGTCTCCGTCAGGGGAAGTCTCATTTCCGCGAGTGAGATCAGGCAGCCTGGCCCCACGGGGACGCCCAGTGTGTCCAGCGCCTTGAAATGGCGGATCGCCTCCCGGCCGGCCGAAGCCGATCGCTTGATCTCTACCGGAAAGAGCTGGCCATCCTGCGCAATCAGCAGGTCGATTTCGCGACCATCTCGATCGCGGTAATAGAAGATCGGGGCCTCTCTTCCATGGTGCCACCAGCTCTTGACGATCTCACTCACCACCCACGACTCGAAGAAGGCTCCAGACATGGCTCCAGCCTCGAGGGTGGCCGGACTCGACCACTGGGTCAGCCAGGCGGCGAGTCCGGTGTCCAGGAAATAGAGTTTGGGAGTCTTCACCAGCCGCTTGTTGATGTTGGAATGGTATGGCTGAAGCAGGAAGACAATTCCTGAACTTTCAAGAATTGAAAGCCAGCGTTTGCCGGTCGCATGGTTGAGATCGACATCACGGCAGAGATCCTGAAGGTTGACCATCTGTCCGGTTCGGGCGGCACAGGCACGCAGAAAGCGCATGAAGCCGTTCTCATCGCCAACATTGGCCAGATCGCGGATGTCCCGTTGCAGGTAGGTCTGGACAAACGAGCTGAAGTAGAGTCCTGGATCCATCTCAACCTCATCCCAGAGCGCTGGAAATGAGCCGCGCCATATCCGCTCATAAATTTCATGAAGCAGTATCGGGCGGCTGCTGTCACGCTCCTCCAGATTGGCGAGGTATGGCACAAATGGACTGGTGAAGGGGGCTGCTTCAAGCTCACGCTGTGAAAAGCCGAGGAGGTTGAGTATCCCGACCCGCCCTGCCAACGACTCTGAAACACCCTTCATGAGGTGAAACTGCTGTGATCCGGTCAACCAGAAGAGTGCCGGCTGGCCCGGGCGACGCTCGCGGTCGACAATCATCTTGATATAGGTCAACAGTTCCGGAACATACTGAACTTCATCGATGAGCAGCGGGGTGGGAAAGCGCTGCAGAAAGAGGGCCGGATCCTCCCGCGCCAGCGTTCGCACCAGCGGATCGTCCAGTGTCACATAGCGCAAAGTCTCTCCGGCGAGGTGCCGCAGCAGGGTTGTCTTACCCACCTGCCGCGGTCCGGTGATCATGACCACCGGAAACTGCTGCGCTGCCCGCTGGAATGACTGCTCCATGGTCCGTGTGCGATAGCTGCTCATCGATCCTCCAGATAATTTCCGGCAAGTTTTATAGTGCGATATAAGATTAGCCGAAATAATTGGTGGATTCAATACTGACTGACGTGATCGAATAGCCTGTACTCTGGCCATTGATGCTGTCTTTGACGAGCAGGCCCCGGCTGACGAGGTCATACGGCGCTCAAAACCATCGGAGATCCTTTGCGCAGATTATGGCGCAGATTCTCCTCAGGAACATCGAGCCAGAAAAGAGAGGCAGCGATCCTTTCAGCGGGAATCAGGGCAGGCACAAGGCCTGCCCTGATGGTCACTGTGAGGCGGATGGCGATGAGCGCGGTGGACCTAGGCCGCCGTTACTTGCGTTCCGAGCGGGCGTATTCGTCGCGGAGAATTGTCATGAACTCTTCGCGGCGGTCGTAGAGCCGCTTGAGCGGGCGCGGCTG
>JBEAVZ010000206.1:0-4166 GCA_041160645.1 Acidobacteriota bacterium | reverse complement strand
GTTTCTGGTCTATGGTGGCCGACTGAGCGGTTGCGGGGCCCGTGAAGCGGCGCGGCGCGCCGGGGCCCTCCTCGCGCGCGTTGGGTTGGAAGAGGTGGCCCACCGTCCGCTCCGCAAATTTTCAAAGGGGATGCAGCAGCGCGTCGCGCTCGCCCAGGCCTTGATCAACGACCCACAGGTGCTTCTCCTCGACGAGCCGATGTCGGGCCTCGACCCACTTGGGCGACGGTTGGTCCGCGAGACGATGATCTCGCTGCGGGAACGCGGTGGCACGATCATCTTCTCTTCGCACAATCTGGCCGATGTCGAGCGGCTCGCCGATCGGGTGGTCATGCTTGCGGCGGGGCGCGTCATCGGCGCCGGCACAGTTGCCGCGCTCATCCACGATCAGCGAGTCGATTTCGAAGTGGTCATTGCCCGGGTTGACGAGCCGCTCCGGGCACGCCTCGCTCACCTCGCCAGGCGGGTCGACGCGACCAGTGACGGCGCCTGTCTCCAAGTGGAGGAAGAGCGCTTACCCGCGCTGCTCGAATCGGTCTGGCAGGCTGGTGGCCAGCTCATCTCCATCAATCCGCTCCGTTCATCTCTCGAGGACTGGTTTCTGGAGCGGGTGCGGGGAGAGGCGGGAAGAGAATGATCTGCACGTCCGAAGCTGAAAAAGGGACTTTGCAAAAGCCCGCAACGAAAAAAGGTTGGACCGCACCCTGACTTTTCACCGGGCCCGTATCTCAGTCATAATAATCGTTTATTGATGGCATAGCGGTCGTGCTGCCGGAAGCGTCGACTGCCGCGGGATGGGTGGCGCGACGGCGGCCATTCCCGAATCACAACCATTGGACGATCATTCTTTATGGATATGTTCTCAAGGAAATTTCAGCGGTGGCTGGGACTTTTTATCCTGGTCTTGGTTCCACTTCCCGGCCTTGCGCAGGCCAAGTCGGAACAGGACCGGCTGGTCGATGCGCTCCAGGCAAAGTATAACCGGCTCAGCTCCCTCGCCGCCGGTTTTGTCCAGATCCACACCGCTCCGGGAGAGCGAACGCGGCGCGAGAGTGGCCAGCTTCTGCTCAGGAAACCGGGCCGCATGCGCTGGGACTATGACGGAGCAGAGAAGAAGCTCTATCTCTCCGACGGGAAATCGGTCTACGAGTATGTGCCGGCGGATGGTTATGCAACGCGGATGTCCCTCCGTGATTCCGATGACTGGCGGGCGCCGTTCGCCTTTCTCCTCGGGCGCGGCAATCTGCGCCAGGATTTTCAGCGCATCGAGGTCGATGCTGAGTCTCCCAGCCGGGCCGGAAATCGGGTTCTCCGGCTGACTCCCAAACGCGAGCAGGAGTTCCGCGTTCTCCTTGTCGAGGTCGACCCGGTCTCGCTTCAACTGGTCCGCCTCTCCTTTGTGGATCGGCAGGGAGCCAGATCTGACTTTCTCTTTGACTCCATGCGCGAGAATGTGCCGGCCGCCGAGGCGCGTTTTACGCTGCCCCCCGGGGTCGAGGTTCGGAAAAATTGACGTATCGCCGACTCATATAATGAAAATCAGACCCCATATTTTTTGCGATTTTGATGGCACGATCACCGAGAAAGACACCCTCGTCTTTCTCTCAACCCGGCTCGGGGCCGGCCCGGAGTTTGTCCGGGAGATCGGTGAAGACCTGCGCCACGGACGGATGACGCTGCGCGAGGCGATCGACGCTGAGATGCGGACAGTGCGGCTCACCTTTGCCGAGGCGGCGGCGATCCTTCTCCGGGAGATCCCCCTCGATGCCGGCTTCAGATCGCTGGTGGAGTGGAGCGAGCGGGAGGAGATTCCCTTTACCATCCTCAGCGCCGGTTTTCACGAACTGATCCGGCTCTTTGTCCCGGAGGAGTCATATCCCTGGGTCCGTGTCCTTGCCAACAATATCGAGCCCGATCCGGAGCGTGGCTGGCAGTGCCGGTTTCAGGATGATGGTCCCTATGGCCACGACAAGCAGATCAGTTTACGCGCGGCGCGGAATCGTGGAGAATATGTGATCTTCATCGGCGATGGTTTCTCGGACCGGCAGGCGGCTGCGGTTGCCGATGAGGTCTACGCCAAGCATTCTTTGGCTGATTACTGCCGTGAGCAGGGGATCGATTTTTACGAGTATCAGAATCTTGCTGATGTGCAGATAAAAATTCAGGAGTCCCGATGACCGCCGAACTGATACCCAGCCGTGAGGCAGAGCACCAGGCGCTGCAGGCACGGCGTGAAGAGTTGCAGGCTCTGGAAGCGGAGATCGCCATCAAGGAGCCGGAACTGATCAATCTCCAGACGGAGCTGCTTCAATTTGAACGGATCTATCTCAGCGTCGTTGGCTCACGTTACGATGATCTGGCGGCGATCGAGAAGGAGATTGCCCGCCTGCAGGGGCTCGATACCGGTGATGAAGGCGAGGGCGAAGGCGATTCCCTGGCCGATGATGCGGTCGGTTGCGGGCAGAATCGCTTTCATACCGATCGGCTCAAGAAGCTCTACCGCGAGGTCGCCCGCAAGTTTCATCCCGACCTGGTTCAGTGTGAGATCGAGCGCCATCATCGCCACCAGCTGATGGTCGAGGCCAATCACGCCTACGAGGCGGGCGCCGAGGAGCGGCTTACCGAGCTGCTCGAGGCTGGCCAGACGCTCGATTCGCTCAATGACACGGCAATGTCGGCCGAGATGATCCTGCTCCTCCGGAAGATCTCCGAGGCGAAGAGCACGCTCGAGTCGCTGCAGGTCGATACCGAGCAGATTCTCGGGAGTGAGCTCTACCGGTTGATGCGCCGTGTCGCGGCCGCGGGCGCCCTTGGCGAGAACATTCTCAGCGATCTCGTCTCGCAGGTCGAGCGGCAGATCCGCAAGGCCACCAATCGACTCGAGCATCTCCGCGAGCTGGTCGTCATCACCCAGTAGACGGCGCGACCAGTTCGCGGCCCGTGCGGAGCTGGCCGTGATCTGGTGTGCCTTTGGCCGCGCCCGACCGTCCTTCTTCTCCCCGCCTTTGATCGTCCAGCCACATTCAGGCTCCCTCCCGCGCCCAATGGAAGTGAAAAATATAAAGCTGCCCGTGACCGGAGTGGAGATGGTATAATTCCGGGCTTGGAAGACAGAACTATGGAATCAGAACAGGCTCTGCACCGGAACAGATTTCACGCGATTGGACGGGTCGTTTCAATGACGATCATCGTCCTGACCGTTGTCGTGATCGTCGTGGCCTTTGTACGGTCGCGCCGTCAGACGCGACCACCGGGCCCACTGCGTTCGGCGACCGCGATGAAGGCCGATGTGGTCTCGATCGTCGAGGGGTACAAGACGGTTCGGACCGAGAATGGCCGCGAGACCCTGCGCCTCAAAGCCGCCCGGGACATTGCCTACTCTGATGGCCACCACGAGCTTGAAGAGGTCGATCTGACGGCCTACGGCGCGCACCTCGAGGGCCAGCCGGCCAAGACGACCCGGATCGTCGCCCGCCGCGGCACCTACCTCCAGTCGGAGGGGGTGGCGACTTTTGAGGGCGCCGTGACCGTGACGAGTAGCGATGGGTTGGTTGTCGAGACGGAGTCGCTCCGCTATGAGCAGCAGACTCGCGTGGCCGCCAGCGAGGTCGCGGTGCGCTTTCGGCAGGGCGAGGTGCAGGGGACCGCGCAGGGAGCCCGTCTCTCGGCGGCCACCCGCCATCTCGAGTTGCTGCGTGACGTCGAAGTGGTCAGTCGGCGAAGCGATCCGCGCCAGACTCCCGGCGGCGCCGAGCTTCCCATCGAGATTCGCAGCCAATCGGCCGCCTACGATGAATCGAGCGGACTGTTGCAGTTCAACGGCACGGCGACGGTCAATCAGGGCGCGCGGACGGCCCGGGCGCTCAGGATTACCGGGCAGCTCGACCAGTCGACACGCCGGCTGACCCGGATCGAGCTGCGTGGAGAGTCCCGGCTGACCTCGTCGACCACTTCCGAGGTGCTGGCGAAGGAGATCGATTTTCTGCTCGATGAGAATGAGCAGCTTCGCGCGACGGTCGCCCGCGGCAGCGTCCGGGCCTCATCGATCGACGCGGCCGGCCTGCCCCGCTCGATCGAAGCGCCGCAGGTCGATGTTCGTTACCGGATCGTCGGCAACCGCAGCCTCGCCCAGGAGCTCACCTCGCAGGGGCGAACGATCACGCGCT
>JBEAVZ010000175.1:0-3942 GCA_041160645.1 Acidobacteriota bacterium | reverse complement strand
GACTGCCGGCCCTCTCGCTTTTGACCCCGCGTGGCGTTCACGCGGGGTCACGAGGTCTTTTAGCCCATTACCCCCTCTATCCTTGGCCTTGGATGATCGCCAGCAGGCGGCGGAGCCCATTCGCGATATCTGCGCCAAGGTGGACGCGGATTGCCCGCCGGTGCCGACTGGCGAGCGACTGGAAATCGCCGATCGCCTGGGCCTGCTTGAGGATTCCAAAGGAGTAGGGAACTCCGGGGAGGGGCAGATCCGGATTGTCATCGGCGGTGAGCTGGATGAAGAGCCCCGTGTCATCGCCACCCTTGTGCATCTGACCGGTCGAGTGGAGGAAGCGTGGACCGTAACCGGTGGTCGTCGCCACCTTGAACTGGCGACCGATGGTCAGGCGCAGCTCCTGCAGCAGCTCATCGTGCTCCCCCGTCTCCTGGATATATCCCAGGATGGCCACGTAATCGGCCGGGCGGAGACGCGCGAGATGGGTTTTGATCACCTGCTCGATCGAACCGCTGCCGAGCTCTTCACCCGTCTCCGCCGTCGCATCGACACGCAGCCCGGCGCCGCTGGCGATGGTCACCGTGGATGAGGCGAAGCTCCCCTGCGCTTCGTACTGCCCGAGGAGCGCGCGGGTGTTGTCCTTGCTCTCCTGGACATTCGGCTGGTCGAAGGGATTGATCTCGAGGATCGCGCCGGCCACGGCTGTCGCGATCTCCCAGAGGTAGAACTCTTCGCCGAGGTCGAGGGTGTCCTGCAGAATGCGACGGATGACCGGATGGCCAGCCTCGCGGAGTGCCTTCAATCGCGCATCGGTGGCCTCGTCGATCGGCCCAACGCTGATGTGGACGAAGAGTCGGTCCTTGCCATAGATCTCCGGCTCGCCAAGCGGTTCACCAACCACGGGAACGATCTGCAGATCATCCTTGCCGGTGCTCTCGGCCACGAGCTGCTCGATCCACAGACCAAGGGAGTCGATCTCCGGAGAGGTCGAGAGGGTCAGTTTGTTGCAGCCAGTCGCCCCGATCGCTCCCATGGCCGCCCCAAGCTGCAGTCCGGGATTCTCAGTGACCGGAGTTGCCGGAGAGCAGTTGACCCGGGCCTGGTCGGCCCGTTCAAGCAGGGTGCGCAGGTCGAGACCCATCAGCGCCGCCGGCACCGCGCCAAAGAAGGAGAGCGCCGAGTAGCGGCCACCGATGTCGGACGGGTTGAGGAAGATCCTCCGGAAACCGTCGTCCCGGGCGCTCTGCTCCATCTGCGTCCCCGGATCGGTAATCGCCACGAAATGGTCGCCAGCCTTTCCACCCGTCACCTCATTCATGCGGTGGTAGAAGTAACGGTAGAACATCAGCGGTTCGATCGTCGATCCCGACTTGCTGGCGACGACAAAGAGGGTCTTCGGCAGATCGACGCTTGCCTCGATCGCCCGGACGGTCGCCGGATCGGTGCTGTCGAGTACGTGCAGCTCCGGAAACCCGGGCTGCTTACCGAAAGTTCTTCGAAAGACCTCCGGGCAGAGGCTGCTGCCACCCATTCCGAGCAGCACGACATGCTTCAGCCCCTCGTTCCGAATCCGTGCCGCAAAGGCGAGCAGATCGTCAACGGCGGCGAGAGTCGTCTCGGTTACGCCAACCCAGCCAAGTGAGTTGCGGATGATCTTCTGGTGGGCCTCCTCGCTCTTCCAGAGTGAAGCATCGCGGTTCCAGATCCGCTCGATCCACCGCTCCGTCCCGGCACGCTTCACATTCGCCAGGACGGCGTCCTCAAAAGGGCCCAGTTGGCCCTCCGAACGCTGCAGGATGCTCTTGCTGAGCGCCGCTTCCTTCTCAGTGATGCTCTGCATGAGACTGACGAAGGAGTCAGCGAAGGCCTTCACCCCATCATCCTGCAGCTGCTGGCAGACCGCCGCGAGGTCGATCCCGACCGCCGCAATACCCGCCAGAGCCGCCTGTGCCCCGTCGAGGTTCTCCTCGATCGTCAGGCGGACCGTGCCGTGATCACGGAAGGCGGCATAGGTGGCCGGCGGGATCGTGTTGACCGTCCGCGGCGCAATCAGCTGATCAATGTACAGGACATCGCTGTAGTGTGGGTTCTTCGTTCCGGTGCTCGCCCAGAGTGGACGTTGAACCATGGCCCCGCGGGCCGCCAGCTTCTGGAAGCGCTCACTGTCAAAAAGATCTTTGAAGCGCTGGTACTGCACCTTGGCGTTGGCGATCGCGGTCTGGCCGAGCAGGGCGCTCAGCCGGGACTTGGTCGCCTCATCGGTGGCCGCCGCGATCAGCCCCTCGAGCTTCTTGTCGACCACACTGTCGATTCGCGAGACAAAGACGCTCGCGACCGAGGCGACGTGATCGACCGGCAGGCCTGCGGCGACCCGATCCTCGAGTCCGCTGATGAAGGCTTCTGCGACCTGCTCGTAGTTCTCGAGCGCGAAGATCATGGTCACATTGACATTGATCCCGGCGGCGATCGCCTGACGAATGGCCGGGATTCCCGCCGGCGTGGCCGGAATCTTGATCATGACATTCGGCCGGTTGAGCCGGCCCCAGAGTCGCTTCGCCTCGGCGACCGTCTCATCGGTCTGGTGCGCGAGCAGCGGCGAGACCTCGAGGCTGACGTATCCATCGAGCTTCGCGGTGCGGTCATAGACCGGTCGAAAGAGATCGGCCGTCCGCTGGATGTCATCGATGGCCAGCGCCTCGTACATATCGTTGGTGCTCAGCCCGGCCGCAATGTAGCCCTTCAAGGACTCGTCATAATCGTCATTGCCGGCGATCGCCTTCTCGAAGATCGTCGGATTCGAGGTGATGCCGCGCAGGTCGTCATTGCTGATCATCCCGGCGATCTCGCCGTTGTCGATCAGCAGACGACGGATGTTGTCATACCAGATACTCTGTCCCAGCTTTTCTACTTCCACCAATGGATTCATTATTCGATGCTCCTCAAAATTCTACTCAGACTCGACCAACAGCCGATAAAAATGTTCATGTCGCACGCGCGCCTGGCGATAAATCTCGTGCCGTTCCGCCGACGGGGTGACCACTGCTCCCGTCGGAGTCTCGAAGTGATCAAAGCCTGCCCGCTCACCAAAAGCCTCCATGGCCAGCATCGCCGCGCCACGACTCGACGCTTCCCGAACTCCGGAGGCGAGAACCGGAACTCCGATCACGTCGGCCATCATCTGCGTCCAGACCGGGGAGCCGATGATCGCGCCACCTGAGGCGATGATTCGTGTCCCTTCGCCCATGATCGCCACAAACCGTTCGTGGATCGCCGCGAATCGGTAGCAGACCGCTTCGAGCGCGGCCTGCAGCAGATCGAGCGGTCGGGTGCTCAGACTCACGCCCAGAAACGAGGCCCGCGCGGCGTCGTGCCAGCCAGTGCTTCGTTCGCCGGAGAAGAAGGGCAACACCGTCAGCCCGTGTCCGGCTGGCGGCAGCGCCACCAGGCCGTCCTCCAGCTCCTGTTGACCCGGTAGCTGGAGCGTCTGCAGACACCACGCATAGGTGTCCCCGCCATTCGAGAGCGCCCCGCCGATCAGTGCAAAGCGATGATTCGCCCGGTAGCACCAGAGCCCGGCCGGGATCGGCGTCTCCGCCGCCGGCCAGCAGACCCGCATCGCCCCGGAGGTGCCGACATTGATCGCGATCAGCCGGTCCGAGAAACAGCCCGATCCAATATTGCTGCAGGCTCCATCGCCAGCTGCTGGCAACCAGACCGCATCGCGCAGCAGTGGCCAGCGCTCCGCATAGGCTGGCTGCATTCCCTGCAAGCCCGCACCATCGGGAGCGAGGGGCGAGAGATAGCCCCGATCGATGCCGATTGCCGTGAGGATCTCGTCGTTCCAGTCGAGCCGGTTGGGATTGAAGACTCCCGTGCCCGAGGCCATCGAGACGCCACAGAGGAAACGCCCAAATACTTTGGCGTAGAAGTACTCACCGATCGACACGA
>JBEAVZ010000170.1:0-3301 GCA_041160645.1 Acidobacteriota bacterium | reverse complement strand
GTCTCGCGCAGCGTCGGCAGAATGCTCCAGACGCTGCGCGAGACGGGGCTCGATCGACAGACGATCGTTCTCTTTACGAGCGACAACGGGCCGACTTATGACCGCCTCGGAGGTTCCGATTCAGACTTTTTTCAATCAGCGGGAATTCTCCGCGGGCACAAGGGGAGCGTCTACGAAGGCGGGATCCGGGTGCCACTGATCGCCCACTGGCCCGGGCGGATTGGGGCGGGACGCACCGCAGATCTCCCGGCGGCCTTCTATGATCTCCTCCCAACCCTGGTCGAGATTGGGGGCGGCCGGTCGGATCATCCCTCCGATGGTGTCAGTCTCGTTCCAACCCTCACCGGACGTGGCCGTCAACGCCGGCACGAATTTCTCTTCTGGGATTTCAATGGCTACGGTGGCCAACAGGCAGTCCGGCTGGGCAACTGGAAGGGCATTCGTCGCCAGATCGGAAAGGGGAATCGCCAGCTCGAACTCTATGACCTGGCCCACGACCCCGCGGAGCAGCACGATGTCGCGGCCGCCCATCCGGCGCTTGTCCGGAAGATCGAAAAGATCATGGCCGCCAATCACGAACCTTCCGCTCTCTTTCCGTTGCCCGCCGTCGATGGCCGGACCCCCTAGGATGCAGTCCGCCTCGCTTTCAGCGGTCGTACCGGAACTTGTCCCCCATGGCGGCGCCGGGCCGAGTTTCCGGCTCGCTTTGTCCAACCCGCGCCGCTTTGAATTGTCAATCACGACGACCCCACCAGCGCTTTGATTTTTACCTGAGCCATCTGTTACTTTAACCAATTATACCTTCTCAAGCAGAAAGACAGACCAGCGCAAACAGCTGCGCCAGCGTGGTGTTGCCAACCTGATTGGCGTGAACAAGCAAGATGAGTAAGAAGTGAGGTTTTATGAAACAAGTCTTCAGGTGCTGCCTGATTTTACTGATGGCCGCAGCGATTCTGCCAGTTTCGGGAATGGCCCAGGCCTCCGGATCGACGGCTGATCTCCGCGGCGATGTGACCGATCAGAACGGCGCGGTCATTGCCGGCTCCCGGATCACGGTGGTCGACCTGGCCAAGGGAACGACGCGCAGCGGCGTTACTGACAAGGGTGGACAGTTTGTCTTTGTCGGCCTCCTGCCGGGAAGTTATCAGGTCAAAGTGGAGGCGCAGGGCTTCACGGCCAGCAGCGTCAGAATTGAACTGACGGTCGGTCAGCAGGCCTCCCTGCCGTTTCGGCTGACTCCTGCCGGCCTCGAGGTGCGGGTCGATATCGTTGCCGGTGGCGAGGTCGTCGAGACGAGTCGAACTGAGCAGTCCTCGGTGATCGACAATCGACAGATCGTCAATCTGCCGATCAATCGGCGCAACTTTCTCGATTACGCGCTGTTGACGCCCGGTGTTGCCGACTCTGACAACATTGCCGACTCGTCCGATTTTCGCGTCGCCCAGACTCCCCAGACGGGGCTCTCCTTTGGCGGCAACAACGGACGCGGCAACATGGTCCAGATCGATGGAGCTGAAACCCTCAACTCCTCGGGCGGCGTTCAGGCGATGCTCAGTCAGGAAGGGGTGCAGGAGTTCCAGGTCGTCCGGAACAGCTTCAGCGCCGAGTACGGCGGGGCGGCCGGAGGTGTGGTCAACATCGTCTCGAAATCGGGCTCTAACGATCTCCACGGTAGTCTCTTTGGACTCTTTCGTGACCGGGCCCTCGATGCTCGCAACGCTTTCGACTTCAATCCCAATGGCCAGTCGCCATTCAATCGTCAGCAGTTCGGTGGTTCACTCGGCGGCCCGATCGTCCGCGACAAGACCTTCTTCTTTGGCGTCTTCGAGCGGTTGTCGCAGGAGCGATCAGCGTTTGTCAATCTGCTCAATGATCCGTCGATCTTCCAGCCGACCAGTTCCCAGAACGCCCTGATCAGCTATCTCTCCGGGGTCGCCCCCTTCGCTCCGCTCGCGGCCGGTCTGCGGGGAGCGCTGACGACGACCAACCAGGTCTATCCGCGCACCGTCAAGCTCTTTACCGACAACAGCGGGCAGTTCCCCTTCAAGGAGAATCAGACCCAGTTGTCGGCCCGTCTCGATCATACCTTCAGCGACAAGAGCAGCGGTTACATCCGCTTCAACGTCACCGACTCGTTCTTTGAGAATCAGGCGGCCGGACAGTTGACTGCCCCGTCGCGCGGACGCACCTACGATGCCTGGACTGGCGGCATCGTCGCTTCGCACAACTATCAGTTTTCGCCAACGGTCTTCAATGAACTGAAGCTCCAGTACGCTTACCTGCGCAACGATTTCGTTCCGAATGACAAGCTTGGGCCGGAGCTGAACATCGAGGGATATGGCAACTTTGGACGCGACATCTTCCTTCCGTCGAAGACGATCGAGCGACATTACGATATTTACGACAACGTCACCGTCGTCAAAGGATCGCACACGCTGCGCTTTGGCGGCTCGGTCTTCCTGCACGATGTGGCGACGACCAATGAGACCTATTTTGGCGGGCGCTTCAACTTTGGGGCGGCGATTCCGCTCTCGAATATTATCGCCCTCAACCCGGCTCTCGGTCCGACCGTTCTCCAGCAGTTGCAGGGCTTTCTCCAGCAGAATCAGCCTTCTCTGGTCCCCGCGCTGGCCGCGCCGATCAACGCCCTCCAGTCCTTCAATCTGGGGCTGCCGATCGTCTATCAACAGGGCTTTGGTGACTCGGAGTCGTCAGGCTGGATTGGCCGTTACGGGATGTACGTCCAGGATTCCTGGAAGGTCAGTCAGCGGTTCTCTCTCAATCTCGGCCTGCGTTACGCCTTGCAGGATGAGCAGTTCTTCATCCCGACCTCGAAGCGTGACTGGCAGCCGCGGGCCAGCTTCTCGTGGGATCCTTTTGGTGATGGCAAGACGGTTGTCCGCGGAGGCGCTGGTGTCTTTGTCGGATTTCTCAACCAGGCGGTGGCCAACGTGACCCGTGAGCTGGGTGGCTTTGCGGATCCCACCTCGATCTTCATTGTCATCGCTACGCCAACCACGAATGGATTTGGTCTGCCGCGTTCATTCGACCTCTATGGTGGATTGGCCAACGCGACCGGGTTCTTCTCGCGTCCCATCACCCTCGCCGATGTGCAGCGGATTCTGCCGCCAGCCGGAACTCCGAACGCCCGACCCATTAACCCGGGACCGGGGCAGCCACTCGAGGTTCGCTTCCGGATCGGCCCGGGTTATCGGAATCCAACCACCTACCAGTCAAGTCTGGGCATCCAGCGTGACCTTGGCGGCGGATTCTCGCTCGATACCGGTTACATGTTTGTCCG
>JBEAVZ010000146.1:0-3442 GCA_041160645.1 Acidobacteriota bacterium | reverse complement strand
GCTTCGCCCTCGCGGTTCTGCTGATCGTTATGCCCTGGGAGAACTTCGTCACCAATGTGCGGGTCTGGATGGAACGCGAACAGTTCCGCGATCCGCTCCTCGGACTGGACCCGCCGGGCTGGATTCTGACCGTGGCCATCTTGTTGACGCTCACCATCGCCGTGGCCATTCACCGCCACCTCGATGGAGCGCTGCCGATGATCCCGGTCAGCCCCTTTGGACGGGCCCAGCTGCTTCTGCTGACCATCACCTGGCTCTTTGTTGGCGGTGACTTCACCCGGGTCATCTCGCACCTGCAATCGAAGGGAGTGCTCTCGGTTCACGTTGGATTCTGGTCGACCGCCGTGCTCATCACCCTGCTGGTGGTCACCCTGCCCCACGCCGTCGCCGCTGCGGCCGGCCCACGGCACGACTTCACCGCGGTGCACTGGCTCGACTGGCGTCAGCGTCGCCGCCTGCTCCTAGGCTGGATTCTCGTTCCCCTGTTCCTCTTTGGATTGGCGAAGCTGACCCTTGCCACGCACGGAACACCAGACGGGAGCCAGCGTAATGGGTTGCCGGGGTATCACCAAAGATTTGGTGCCCCCATGACCAGTCGGCCATAAGCAGTTGCGGAGACTATGCATCCTGCCGACCCGGGCCGGCGCACGACCTCGCCGGCTGGTCGGGGCCACAAACACGTATCGTCGATCCTTCAACAAATGGGAACCAAATCAATGAAGAGATATGTCGCTCTGATTCTCCTTCTCGGTCTGAATCTTCTGACCGCCATTGCGCAGACTTCACCGTGGCAGCCTGCGCCAGTCACCCTCAGGACCACGTGGGGCGAGAAGGTGACCCCCGACAACGCCTGGCGCGAGTATCCGCGGCCGCAGTTTGTCCGCCCGCGCTGGCAGAATCTGAATGGCCGCTGGGATTATGCGATCACCGCAAAGACGGCCCCCGCTCCGGCCCGCTTCGACGGCCAGATCCTCGTCCCCTATGCTGTCGAGGCTTCGCTCTCCGGAGTCGGCAAGTCGCTGCTCCCTGACCAGCGGCTCTGGTACCGCCGACAATTGACCATCCCCGCCGACTGGAGAGGTGAGCGGATTCTGCTCAACTTTGGCGCCGTCGATTATGAGGCCGTCATCTTTCTCAATGGGGCAATCGTCGGCTCCCACCTCGGTGGTTTCGATCCGTTTTCGGTCGACATCACGGCCTTCCTGCGCGAGGGGGCGAATGAACTGCTTGTCGGCGTCACCGATCCCACCGATAGCGGTGAACAGCCGCGCGGGAAGCAGCAACTTAAACCATCGAGCATCTGGTACACCCCGGTCTCCGGCATCTGGCAGACGGTCTGGATGGAGCCGGTTCCGTCGACCCTCCACCTCGCCGAGTTGCGTCTCACCCCCGATGTCGATGCCGGCGGACTCAATGTCGTCGCCCTGACCAATGAGGCGATCAACGACGAGACCTGGGCGGTTCGCCTGACCGCCTCGGCGGCCGGCCAGCCGGTCGCCTCGACCATTATCCGTATCAACCGGAGCGGGTTTCTGCGAATCCCCAACGCGCGTCTCTGGTCGCCGGCGGATCCGTTTCTCTACGACCTGAAGGCGGAGCTGGTTCGGGTCAGGAGCCCGTGGCCCCCTCCGCCCGATCCGGCCAAACCGAACAATCCGCCCCGCCTCCGCTTCGGGGCGACTGAGCGCGAGCTCTTTGCGCAGGCGGTCGTCGAGGGCGCTCCGGTCGAGACGATTACCAGCTACTTTGGCATGCGGAAGATCTCGATCGGTCCCGGACCGGTCGCCGGTCAGCCGGCCCTTCTCCTCAATGGCCAGCCAATCTTTCAACACGGGCCACTCGACCAGGGATGGTGGCCCGATGGTCTCCATACCCCGCCCTCCGATGAGGCGATGAGCTGGGAGATTGCCTGGCTTCGGCAGGCCGGCTTCAACATGCTCCGCAAACACATCAAGGTCGAACCCGCCCGCTACTACTACCATTGCGACCGCCTCGGCATGCTCGTCTGGCAGGACATGCCCTCCGGTTTCAATAAGGCTCTTCGTAACTCGAGCAATGACGAGGGGGAACCATTTCGCCTCTCGACCAGCCGCGAACAGCATGAGCTGGAACTGCGGCGGATGCTCGGCCGTCTCCACAACTCTCCGTCGATCGTCGTCTGGGTCGTCTTCAATGAAGGCTGGGGGCAGTATGAATCGAAGGCCATGGCCCAGTGGGTCAAGGCGATCGATGGCAGCCGGGTCGTTAATGCTGACAGCGGCTGGCTCGATATGAATGTGGGCGAAGTCTACGATCTGCACACCTATCAGCCAACGCCACTCGAACCAAAACCGAGCCGTGACCGGGCGATCGTGCTTGGCGAGTATGGCGGGGTGGGGTGGCCGGTCACCGGCCATCTCTGGAACCCCGCCATGCGCAACTGGGGATACCAGACCTATCAGAATCAGGAAGACTACCTCAAAGCGCTCCGCCACAAGATCGAGGCGCTGATCCCCATGAAGCAGCGTCTGGGCCTCTCGGCCGCCGTCTATACCCAGACGACCGATGTCGAGGGCGAGGTCAATGGGCTGATGACCTATGACCGCAAATTCGTCAAGGTCTCACCATCGCTGATGCGTGAGATGAACGCTCAACTGACCGGCAACCGTTGAGGAACACCGAGATGACCAGAACTCTCCAGACCACCTTTTCTGCCGCGCTTGGCATCCTGCTGCTGTTGGCCGCCTCTGCTCTGGCGCAGCCGCCTGCCAAACCGCACGACTTCTCCCGCTGGGAGACGGCGATCGCCGCCTATGAAAAGTCGGACCAGGCCAACCGTCCGGCTCCCGGCGGGATTGTCTTCATCGGGTCCTCGACGATCCTTCTCTGGAAGACTCTCGCCGCCGACTTTCCGGACCATCCCGTCATCAATCGGGGCTTTGGCGGCTCGCAGATTGTTGATGCGACCCACTTTGCCGACCGGATCGTGATCCCCTACCAGCCCCGTCAGGTCTTCCTGCGCTCTGGCGGCAACGACATCAATGCCGGCAAGTCACCGGCGCAGGTCTTGGCCGACTTCCGCGAGTTTGTCGCCCGGATTCACGCCAAACTACCCCGGACAGAGATCGTCTTCATTGGCCTCTGCCCGACCATCGCCCGCTGGAAAGAGGCGGAGGCCAACCGCGAACTAAACCGGCTCGTCAGTCAGTTCGCACAGCAAAATCCACGCGTCAAGTATATCGAGACCTACCAGATGTCCTTCGACGCCGTGGGACGGCCCCGCTCCGATATCTTTATCAAGGATATGCTCCATTTTAACTCCGAGGGGTACCGTCTGCTGACCGATCTCGTTCGCCCGTATCTCCGCTGAAGCGGCCCGCGGCATCGCGCCATCCGCCCTGATCTCTCGCGAGGCTCCGGATCGGCTCATGAGCGTTGTGGGCGGGAAGGGAAGGGTGGACAA
>JBEAVZ010000134.1:0-3215 GCA_041160645.1 Acidobacteriota bacterium | reverse complement strand
CTCCCGCCAGAACCCATTATTACAACCTATCGATTCATCCGCACGGCCGTCTCCGGCCAGCAGAACAGATGCGACGAGTGCTCGTGTCCGGACTCCTCCTCGAGGCCCCGACCCGGAAATGCGCCCGCACCTGGCGCCGCAGGCGCCGGTGCGGCGAACTTCGGATCGAGAATCCGGGCGATCTGATCACGCGCGTCTTCGAGATGCATCCGCACGGCCCGATCGGTTGCCCGGGGGAGCGCCTTTGCCAGCTCGGCGTTCAGAGCTTTCAACTCCCCCCGCACGAAGGGGCGTTGATCGTCGGTCACCGGCGCCCGACCATTGAGCTTGTCGTTCATCAGGTCGAGATAGGTTCGCTGCAGATTGCGCCGGAAAGCGTCGATGCGCAGTGACCCGGCGCCGCCCAGCTCGCTCCAGATCCCCTTCCGGACATCGGCCAGCAGGTCGATCGCCCGGTAGGTTCCCCGGTCGATCTCCTCCTGTTCGATCAGTCGGGCAAAACGGGCTGAACTGAGCAACTGGGTGAGCAGACCCTGCTGGGTCGTCCGAATCCGGCTGATCGTTCCATCCGTCTCGATCCGGCGGAGAATCTCAGGTTTGATCATCCAGGTTGGGGTCGCAAAGGCATTCTCGTTCAGGAACTTGACCGCGGCGGCCTGCTTCTCCCGTGGCACGGCGGTGAAGAGAACCCCCTCCTGGCCGATGTGCTTCTGCTGCGAATTGAAGCCGCCAACGATCTGGGTGACATGGCCCATCTCCAGCCGCCACTGCCCGAGCATCCGTCCAAAGAGCTCCTCCAGCTCATCATACGGTTCTCCGGCGCTCGTCGATGTCGCCCCGAGCAGGAGATCGGCGACCCGCTTCAAATTCTTCAAGCCCAACTCGGTCGCCCTGACCGCGTCAGCGTCGCCCACCGCCTCGGTATTGTCACCCGGGTCGGATCCACGTGACTTGGCGGTCGAAAAGCGGAGATGGGGGGTCCGATCCTGCTCCCGCGCCCACTTGTCGAGGGTCTCCTTCTCCTCCTCCGGACTCCTGGCGCCTGTAATCGGCTTGTACCCCCACATCGTTGCCCATTTGTCGTACGGGCCAATCTTGGGAATCAAGTCGGCCGGATCGATCTTGTCCTCCGGCTGCGCCACATAGTTGAAGCGCGAGTAGTCCATCAGCGTAGGCGTATGGCTCATCGTCTTCACGAAGTTGCGGTCACGGATCTGCTCAATCGAGTACTGTGAGCTGGCTTTCATGTTGTGCTGGAAGCCGAGGGTGTGACCAACCTCGTGTGCCGCGACGTAGCGAATCAACTCGCCCATCAGGTCGTCCGGCAGCGGAAGCTTCTGGGCTCGTGGATCGAGCGGTCCGACCTGGACAAAGTACCAGGCCCGGGCAAGGTTCATCACATTGTGATAGAACTGGATGTCCGATTCGAGAATCTCACCCGTCCGCGGGTCGTGAATGTGCGGACCGGAGGCGTTCTCGATCGTTGATGGCAACCAACGGATGACCGAGTAGCGCGCGTCCTCAGGACTCCAGTCCGGATCGTCTTTCGGCGCGTCGCGCGCGACAATGGCGTTTCGGAACCCAGCCGCCTCAAAGGCCGGCTGCCAGTCCTCGACCCCCTTCTTGATGAAGGAAACCCACTTGGTCGGGGTCGCCGGATCGATATAGTAGACGATCGGCTTAACCGGCTCGGAGATTGCGGCGTTTGGATCCTTCTTCTCGAGTCTCCACCGTGTGACGTAGGTCCGCTCGGGCGCCCGCTGCTCGTCCTTGCCATAATCCTGCTTGCGGACCGAGAAGTATCCGACGCGCTCGTCGAAGAGGCGCGGCATCATCGGCTTTTCCGGAAGCCGAACCATGCTGTAGTGCATGAGAACGGTCGCGCTGCCAGTCCCCATCCCGGCGCCGAGAAATGGATTGGGGGGAGCCGCCATTGTCGGCATCTCGGACGGCGGATTGGTGAAGGTGTGTGACGCCTCCACTTCAATGTTTTCCGGGAAGGCGACGGCCCGCTCGATGAACGATCGGCTCGGATCGAAGCCACGCGCCCGCAGTCTCGTTCGCGCGCTGAACTCGGTCACCTCGGTCGTGAAGAGTCGCGTCACGTCGATGACCACCGCGTCGTTCTTCCCCAGCGCCTCGATGTTGAAGGCCATGATGATCGCGTCATTGTTGGCGGCCTTGACGGCCCGGGCGATCGGTTCGGCCGGGTCGGCGACCACGTTGTATGAGACGTTGCGGAGGAAGATCCGGTTGTTGACCCTCTCCCAGCGCACGACGCGATTGCCGGCGGCCTGGCCGCCATAACCTACGCCCAGCGTGGTCCTGGCAATCTGGCTTACCCAGAGAAATTCGCGATTAATCTCGCTCTTTGGAATCTCATAATAAATTTTGTCTTTGATCCGGTGGACGGTAAAGACGCCCTGATCGGATTTGGCCTCTTTGGTGATGACCCGATCGTACGGTTTGATCTCCTGCTCGCGGGATTGACCCGGAGGTCCAGGGCGCTCACCTCCCTGGCTCGGTGGCGTGGGCGGGGCCGGGGGCTCCTGGGCCAGCACCACCACACCGGGGGCAAGGCTCAGCAAGGCGATTGCCAGTATTCTTCGAAGCTGAGTCGTCATTTTTTCTCTCTCCTCTCAACTTTTTTAATGGTCAACTTTAATGGTCAACTTTAATGGTCAACTTTAACGGTCAACTTTAACGGTCAACTTTGATGGTCGATTGTTCGAATCAGTCGGTCGATAAGGCGCTTTGAAGTCTATCGCAATGATCATCTATTGCAATGATCATCTATTGCAATGATCATCTGTCGCAATGATCATCTATTGCAATGATCATCTATTGCCATGATCATCTGTCGCAAGGATCATCTGTGACAATTGTTGCGATGTTCAGTCGCTAACGTTAAACAGTTTTCGGAAACTTTGATCAGGAATCAAGATCGAATTTCAAGAATTACGCTGTGCTGCTCTTTGAATAATCGGGAATGAATTGTTCCTGTCTTACCGGACAATTACCGCGACCCGGCGAAGACGGTACCTTGCGCGACTGGACAATTGCTCCTGACGCCCCTTGCCCCCGAGACTTCCCAGATCCCCAGACCCCCAGATCCCGGTCATTCCCAAGACGGCCCATCACGGTTAACCTGACCAGAGAGTGAGATTACAACCGATCTTGGGTGAAGGCAACCA
Source organism: Acidobacteriota bacterium (assembly GCA_041160645.1). Taxonomy (GTDB): domain Bacteria; phylum Acidobacteriota; class Blastocatellia; order RBC074; family RBC074; genus CAIOZW01. The sequence goes on along the minus strand of JBEAVZ010000134.1, from coordinate 21 downwards.
GCCCCCCCCACGACTATATCC
>JBEAVZ010000100.1:0-3121 GCA_041160645.1 Acidobacteriota bacterium | reverse complement strand
GCAGTGAAGTTGAGGCGCACCAGATCCATCTCCGGTCGCCCAAACCAGCCACCGGTCTCGATCAGGACGACCGGCGTTCCCCACTGGCTGATCAGGTCACCAAAGGCACGCGGATTGAAGGTGTCGTCGTAACGGCCAATCTGGCCGGGAATGAATCGTGACAGTGTCTGGTAGAACAGTGTGCAGATCTTCTTGGCGCGCACCCGTCCGGGCGTATCGCTCCGACCCTCGTCATGGGCAACGGCGAGGAGCGAGATCGTCGCCTGACGTCCCGAATCTCCAACCGCGGTGCGAATGTTCTGATTATGAAGATTGAAGCCAATCTCGGGCTGCCATTCATCACGGAGCCGCTTCAGCAGTCGCCCCTCCGGAGTCACCAACCGGCGCGCGTCACGATTGATGTCGATCGACTGCAGATTGCGTCGCTGGAAGAGTTCGGCCCCATCCGGATTGAGCATCGGGACGGCGCGAATCGTCAACTGCCGGGCCATCTCCGCGACGGCCGGATCATCGCGATGGCCCTGCCAGTAGTGGAAGAGATCGACCAGCGCACTCGTCGCCGTCGGCTCGTCACCATGCATCTGTGACCAGAGGAAGACCTTCAACGGTCCGCGGCCAAACTCCAGCTGGTAGATCTCGCGTCCAGCCAGGGATCGACCGACCTCTTCGACCTTCACCCCCTCCGCCTTCAGTTGGGCAAGATAGGCGACCAGATCACGGTGGCGCAGCTTTGATGGATCGATCCGGCTCAAGTGGCCAGTCGTCCACCGCGCCTGATAATCTTCCGGGGTGGCCAGAGCGGGAGACTGCGCCCTCGCTCCAACAACCATCACCGTCAGCAGCAGGGCGGACAGGACTGAACGCAGATGCAAGTAGGACATAGCGGATAAATCAGGGACAACTGGTCGATCAGGAATATCGGTCATCGCGGGAATTGTAATCAAGCTCAGATCCCGAAGGAAGCCGACCTCGTAAAAACAGCCCGCCCTTTTCATCTCCCGTCTCGTCGATCCAGAGTCATCGGTTGGGGCTGTTTCATCTTTGACTCAACCCGGGGTAGAATAACGCCCTTCAAGATTTCTTGAAGAGTATCAATACAGATTGGAATAAATTATGGCAACCGACCCGTCACGTTATGATGAGCGCCCCTGGGGCAATTACACCGTTCTCGACGAAGCCGACCTCTACAAGGTGAAGCGAATCGAAGTTCATCCAGGCAAGCGGCTCAGCTATCAGAAACACGCTCGCCGGGCTGAACACTGGTTCATCGTCAGCGGAACGGCCCTGATGACCCTCGATGGGCGCGAGATCAGACTGGGTCCCGGCGAGGCGATCGACATCGCCATCGGCGCTGCCCACCGGATCGAGAACCCGGGGCAGGCCCCACTGGTCTTCATCGAGGTCCAGCGCGGAGACTACCTTGGAGAGGACGACATCGTCCGCCTCCAGGACGACTTCGGTCGCGAAGGACAGTCCTGAACAAACCTGACCGCGGGCGGGAGGAGCTGGTCCCCTCCGGCCCGCGGTCTCCAATATCATCCGTTCCTGGCCCGCTTCCAGTTGACGGGATCCCAGCCAACGCGCATCCCTGAGCGGTACGACTCGTTGGCCAGATGGGCCCCCAGCAGGACCCGGTTGGCCAACTCGACTGGTGAGTTGGGTTGCTGCCGGCTCTTCACGCAGTCGAGAAAGTTCTGCATGTGGGCGGGACTCTCGTCGCCGACCTTCCAGCTCTCGACTTCACGCCTCTTCGCGTCATACCGGATCATCATCCCGCGACTGTTGTCCTGAACGATCGAGCCTTCAAGTCCGTAGAATCCAGCGCCATCGTACTCCTGGCCGTTCATGAACTGGACCATGAAGACGATCGCAAAGTTTCCGCAATCGAGGATCGCGTGAACATTGTCCGGCGTCTCCCAGTCGAGGTTGTGGTACTTGCCGCCATTGCAAGAGACGCGTTGCGGGCCATCACTGCCGGTGATCCACATGGCGACATCGAGCCAGTGCGGACCGATATCGGTCATCAAGCCCCCCGCGTAGTCCCAGTACCACCGCCAGGCCGAGGCGCGTTTCGCGTCGTAAGCCCGCTTCGGAGCCTTGCCGAGAAACTTGGTCCAGTCGACCAGCTCGGGACTGAAGAGCGACTTGTCGCCAGCCCGTTTGATGTAGGTGTCATTCGGACGGTATCGGAAGTCCCAGATGCGCACAAAACGGATCTGGCCAATGCCGCCCGAGGCGACGATATCGCGGGCCCTTTTAAAGTGCTCGCCGCTGCGTCGCTGATTGCCAACCTGGACGATCTGCTTGGAGGCCTTCACCTTGGCCACCATATCCTCCCCCTCGGCGATGGTGCGGGCGAGCGGCTTCTCGATGTAGGCGTCCTTGCCGGCGCGAATCGAGTCGAGCAGGCACTGGTGGTGGAGATGATCCGGAGTGGCAATGATGACCCCGTCAATATCCTTGCGGGCCAGCAGATCCTGATAGTCGACATAGGTGTGCTCAACCCGACTGGCGAGCAGCTTTTGGGCCCGTTCCATCATCCCCTTGTTGACATCGGCCAGGGCGACGATCTCGGCCCCCATCTTCTGTGCCGCAACCAGCCTGCCGGCTCCCCGGTCGCCGGGTCCAATCCCGCCCAGTCGAATCCGGTCATTTGCGCCGATGATGCGGCCGTATGACGCCGCAGTAAATACCGCCGCCGCCGCGCCACGCAGAAAGTCGCGCCGTTCCACCTCTAGCTTCAGGTTCATATTCTTGTCCTCACCGATGATCATCGATTATTGCAGTTTAGCCGCCGGACGGAGATTGCGCCCCTTCCGGCCGGTCAGAGAGTCTCCCAGGTCCTGCCGGGCCCGTTCGACTTCGGTCATCAATTGCTTGACGATTTCTGGATATTGCGTGGCGATATTGTTGCTCTCCACGGGATCATTGTCCAGATCAAACAGGGCGAGTTCGGTCTGTCTTGTCTCATCACGCCCCGGCTGTCCGTCACGGCCGGCCGTGGCGAGGTGGCGGTATGGATGCGGCAGATGCAGCTTCCACTTATCCCGACGGACGGCGTGCAGCTCGTCCAGCCAGTAGAAGTAGCGTGCCCGCGTCGCGCTGCTCGCCCGCCGCTGCC
>JBEAVZ010000088.1:0-7229 GCA_041160645.1 Acidobacteriota bacterium | reverse complement strand
CGTCAAGGGAGGGCGGCTGGCCGCCGCCGCGCCGCGCTCCCGCCAGATTTCACTGATCATCTCGGACGTCAACCACGACGATCTGACGACGGTCTCCTCCGGTCCGACATTGCGGGGAAGGGTGACCCGGGACGATTTCGACCGCATCGTCGGAGAGTACCGCCTGCTCGAGAGTTTCCCGCCCCGGGTGGCCAGCCTCATCAAGGCAGGCCGACTGCCGGAGATGCCGGTCTCCGGAGAGGGCCCGCCGTCCCCAGCTTATCTTCTGCTCGACAACCGGGTCGCCCTCGAAAAGGCGCGGAGGATTGCCGAAGACGACTACCAGTGCGTCGTTGAGATCGCCGCAGATCTGGTCGAGGGCGAAGTTGAAGAGATGGCCGCCATCCACCTCGCGCGCCTTGGGGCGCTGCGCGAGGCCCATCCGGGGCGGCGTGTCTGTCTCATCTCCGGCGGAGAGGTGATCTGTCCCGTGCGTGGTGATGGCGAAGGGGGGCGCAACCAGGAGTTTGTCCTCCGGGCTATCCGCGCCAGTCGATTGGCCGAGGTCGCGATTCTTAGCGGCGGCACCGACGGCATCGATGGCCGGAGTCCGGCCGCCGGCGCGATCGCTGATCAGTCGACCCTTGCCAGGGCCACCGCCGCCGGCCTCGATCCAGCCGACTACCTGCGGCGCAGCGACTCGTACAACTTCTTTGCGCAGCTTGGTTCAGCAATCGTCACCGGCCCGACGGGCAACAACGTGCGCGATCTCCGCATCCTGCTGACCTGTTGACGGTACTCGTCAGAGTCCCATTTGCACCCGTCCAAGGGGCGTCAGGTCGGAGAGAGCGGCCCGGCCAGTGAAGTCGACCTCGTAGTCCTCCGGGGCAAAATCCGGGCAGCTCCGTCCGCTCAGAAATGCGGCAGCCTGTTTCTCGAGAAAGGCTTCATTCTTCGCACACCACGGAGCTGCGCCAATATAGATGACATTGCTGTAACCCTGGCCGCGATGTTCGTCCTCGACCGCGTGGATCACATCGGGGTGCCACCAGACGGTATCACCGGGTTCGACCCGTGGGATAGCGACCTCACCCGCGAGCAGTGGCCCGTGCCAGTGTCGATCCGCGGCAAGCGCGCGCCCGGCTCGGGCGCCGCAGAGATCGGTCGGCGCCACATCGGACTGGAGGGCGCGCAGCAACATCCAGGCCATCCCCTTGGCCAGCGGAATCAGTCGCAGGGTGCCATCCCCCGGTCCCTGGGGCGTCAGCGCCGTCCACCCCTGGAAGGTCCTGAAGACACTGCAGACCGCTGGTGAGGGAATCTCGAGCGTCTCCGTCCGGCCCGCGGCCAGAAACGGATCGTATCGATCGACGTCACCGAAGAAGAGCTCGTGGTAGACCCCCTGAAAACCAGGATCGCACCAGCGCTCGACCGACCCGCCATCACAGTGGGCGGAGAGGCCGAGCGATCGATCGCCGGGTTCGCGCCGGCGCAGCCGATCGGCGTAGTTGCACTGCCGGTCGGGGTCGAACTCCACACCTCCGTCGGGCCGATCCGTTCGCCAGAGGCGGTTGAGAAAGCGGCGGGTCAGATCGAGATGCTCATGTTGCCGCGCCTCGATCTGTGGCCTTGACCAGTAGAGGCCAAAGATCTGCGGACGCCCCGAGGCGAGCGAGGAGAAGTACTGGTCGAGTCCGGCCCGGCTGTGCGCCTTTTCATAGTAGGTGTTCGTCTCGATGTACTCGCCAATCCGCTCGTTCCACTCCTCGGCCTCTTCCCGCGCAAAGACTCCGCGAATCACGACGCAGCCACGATGCCGGATCAACTCCCGTTGCGCCGCGCTGACCTGCTGATGTGCAATCTCCCGCCAGTCGAGTTGTGGAATGGCTGCACTTCCAGCCTGACGGATCGCCGCGACCTCATCCCCCAGCCACTCGTCGAGCTGGCGCATCCGCCCTTCGATATTCGTCATGCGCGCCCGCAGCACGCTCTTCTGATTGCTAATCCATTGCTCGATCTTTTCCATTCTGTGAAGACTCCTTAGCGCCGATAATCACGGGGAATTTTTATCGTTGCGGACGCCAATCTTGTCAAACCAGGCATCACGTAATACAATCCGTCCGTCTGTCCGGACAATGATAAACGAAGGACAAACAACACTCTACAAGTTGGTCGCGATAACGGTCCGCTCGGACCAGTTTTATCATCGCCAAAATCCAGTTTCTTCTGAGAGCCACTGAACATGATAATGAGAAAGATTGGGTTATCAATTGTTGCGGTAGTGTATCTGCTTGCTAGCATCTTTGCCGGAAGTGGATCGGCGCCCCGTGAATTGAAATGGCGCAAGGTCGTCCTCGATAACGAGTTTCGCAGCGAGGGTGTGGCCATTGCCGATGTCAATCGCGATGGGCGATTGGATGTTCTGGCTGGGCTGGTCTGGTATGAAGCTCCAACCTGGAAGATGCACGAGATCGGACCGGCGGTGAAGTACGACGCTGCGGGCAACTATAGTGATGCCTTTATCAATTTCACGGCCGATCTGAATCGCGATGGGTGGCCAGATCTGATCCGCATCGACTGGCCCGGTCGTGATCCGGCCGTCTGGCACGAGAACCCAAAAGGGAAGTCAGGGCACTGGCCAGAGCACCGGATTGCGCCGAATGCCTGCAATGAGAGCCCCTATTTCGGGCAGATCGACGGCGCCGGCGCAGATCGCAAATTGATCTTTTCCGTCAATGACGAGCAGATGTTCTGGCTCGAGCCGGACGCCGATCCCACCGCGCCATTCCGCGCCTGGCCGATCAGCGGCAAGTTTGCCAAACCGGATTCGATGAAGGCGGGCGTCAATCGTTACTCGCACGGGCTTGGATATGGTGATATCGATGGTGATGGCCGGCGCGACCTGCTCATCCCCGGCGGTTACTGGAAGGGGCCGCCCGATCCCCGCTCGGGTCCGTGGACATTTGTCAAAGCCAATCTCGGCCAGGATGCGGCCCATATGCACGTCGACGATGTGAACGGTGACGGCCTCAACGATGTCCTCTCCAGCTCGGCCCATAAGCTGGGCATCTGGTGGCATGAGCAGCGTCGCGGCGCCGATGGCCAGCCGACCTTCACCGAGCACCTGATCGACACGAGCGTCACCCAGACCCACGCCCTGGAGCTGGTCGATCTCAATGGCGATGGGCTGAAGGACCTGGTCACCGGAAAACGCTACTGGGCGCATGGGCCGAAGGGCGATCTCAATCCGAACGATCCGCCGGTCATCAACTGGTATGAGCTGAAGCGCGACGGTGGACGGGTCGAATGGGTTCGTCACGAGATCGACAATGACTCCGGTATTGGCACCCAGTTTCTGGTCGCCGACCTCAACCGCGATCGGCGACTCGATATCATCACCTCGAACAAGCATGGCGTCCGCGTCATTTTCCAGGTGAAATAGGGCCGATCAATCTCCGACAGTTGGGCGTGAAGAGTTGAGTTATGGAGGAGAGCGCATGAATCTGCCAAAAACCAAGATCTATGATGTCTGCATAATCGGCTCCGGCGCTGCCGGTGGTTTCATGGCCAAAGAGCTGACCGAGGCCGGCGCCGAGACGATCCTGCTCGAGGGCGGCCGAAAGATTGACGTGGCGGAGATGAACTCCCATAGCTGGCCCTACGATCTGCCCAAGCGCGGCTTTGGCTTTCGCCACCAGGCGGCGATGTATCCGGACAACATTGAGGATGGCATCCAGTATCGCGGTGACCGAATCGCCGTCAACCGGGTGCGCAACCTGGGTGGCCGAACCTTCCACTGGAACGCGGCGACCTATCGCTTTGCTCCGGTCGATTTTCGTGAATGGAGCGTCAATGGGATCGAGGAGGACTGGCCGCTCACCTACGAAGAGCTGGCGCCGTTCTACGACTACGTCGAGCAGGAGATGCACGTCTTCGGGACGAAGGAGAACCTCGAGTACCTGCCGGATGGCAATTTTGTTGCCGACGCGCCACCCCTGCGATGTGCAGAGCGTTATGCCAAGCCACGGCTGGCCCGGATCGGCATGAGCCTCATCTCGTCGCGAAAGGCGGTTCTGCTCAAGGGGCGCGGGGCGCGCGGCGGTTGCCACTACTGCGGCCATTGCATGGATGTCTGTGATGTCCGGGCGATCTGGTCGAGCGACATCACCGTCATCCCGGCCGCGCAGGCGACCGGAAAGCTGACGCTGCGCACCAATGCGCTCGTTCGCGAGATTCTTGTCGACCGTGATGGTCTGGCGAGCGGGGTCTCCTTCATCGACCGGCAGACGCGCAAGGTTGAGGAGGTCCGCGCAAAGCTGGTCGTTGTCTGCGGGGCGACGATCGAGTCGGCCCGGTTGCTGCTCAACTCGAAGAGCGAAAAGTTCCCGAACGGTCTGGCCAACAACAACGACGTGGTCGGTCGTTATCTCGGTGGACATTCGCAGACGGTCTTTATTGGCTACCTCAAGGATCTGATGGGCACGGACACCTGGCAGGGTGACGGAGTGACCGATCACGCCTACATTCCACGCTTTGTGAAAAGAGGGAGTGACTTTGTGGGCGGTTACGGCTACCAGATGAACTATGTCAGTCGGCGTGTCGCTCATCCGGCGAAGTTTGTGTCAGGCTTTGGTCCCGGCTACAAGAGCCGCGTCCGCGACCTGTTGCCCGGACTCTTCCAGATGGGGGGATACGGCAAGGTCGAGCATCGTCCACAGAACCGGGTGACCGTCGATCCGACCCGCACCGACCAGTATGGAATACCCATTCCGTCGTTCAGTTTGAATTTGGGGCTAATGATCGGGCTCTCTTCCGCGATATCGTCGCCAGCGCGCACCGAATCTTCGACGCCTGCGGAGCCGAGATGCGCCAATTCCAGACCCCCAATATTGGTGGCTTTGCGAGCCATGAAGTCGGCACGATTCGCATGGGGCGCAATCCAAAGACCTCTGTCCTCAATGAATGGAACCAGACTCGTGAGGTTCGCAACCTCTTTGTGGTCGATGGCAGTTGTTTCACCACCTTCCCGGAGAAGAATCCGACCCTGACGATTGCGGCGCTGGCCGTTCGTTGTGCGCGCCACATTGCCGCGATGCGTCGCCGCGGCGAGGTCTGAACGGTTGGCCGAATGGGGATTGGCGCGACTTCGCCAATCCCCAGCCTGACCAGATGTGTGACTATCCGGTTTCGATTGGTCTCCTGATTGGTGGTATGATCCAATCACGAACGAACATTGGAGAGACGCGGATGGCACGACGGAAACTATTGATCATCACCCTGCTGGTTCTCTTCCTGAGTCTGGCCTGTCGAGTCCTGGATCCCGCAGACCCGCCAGCCCTGCCGCTTGGGGAGACGCTCGTTCTGACCCCGCCGCTTGGCCTGCCTGAGCTCGACCCGCCAGCCAATTCACGGATCACCGCTGACGCAGTGGAGCTGGGGCGGCGCCTTTTCTTGGACCAGAATCTGTCGAGTGATCGCACGGTCTCCTGCGCGACCTGTCACCAACCCGACCGATGGTTCACTGACGGGCTGCCGACTGCCCGGGGCGTTGGGGGGCAGATCGGGAAGAGGAATACCCCGGCCATACTCAATGCCGCCTACTGGTCCCGCCAGTTCTGGGATGGACGCGCCGCCGATCTCGAGGAGCAGGCGGGCGGGCCCATCGCCAACCCGATCGAGATGAATCTTCCGCACGACATCTGCACGGAACGGCTTACCAGCGACCAATCCTACCGGGCGCAATTTGCGCGTGTGTTTGGTCCCGGGGCCATCACCATGACCCGGGTCGTGCGGGCAATTGCGGCCTATGAGCGGACTCTGCTCAGTGGCAATTCACCCTTCGATCGCTACTACTATGGTCGAGAGAAGGAGGCTCTGAGCGCGGCGGCAATCCGCGGTCTGGAGGTCTTTCGGGATCCGGCACGCGGAAACTGCGCGGCCTGCCACCTGATCGGCGACCAGCACGCCCTCTTCACTGATGGTCTGTTCCACAATCTCGGGACGGCGCTCGACGCCAGCGGAGAACTGGCCGATCCCGGTCGGTATGAGAAGACAAAGGTCGAGGCCGATCGGGGAGCCTTTCGGACTCCGGGCCTGCGAAACGTCGCGCAGACGGCGCCCTATATGCACAATGGTCGGCTGCGGACACTCCGTGAAGTGATCGATTTCTACATTGGCGGCGGAAGCTCCAATCCCCAGCTCGATCCGCTGATCAGGCCGCTCACGCTGAGCGCCCAGGAACGAGCGGATCTCGAAGCTTTTCTCGAGGCCCTTACTGGTCAGCTTCCCCGGGAGGTCGAATGAGAGCAATTATTCTATCGCGATGGCTGCTCATCCTGATGTTGGCCATACTTTTGACCAGTTGTCAGAAGAAGGCCGATCCGGAGCCAGTTTCAGCGCTTTACTACCAACCCGATCCGCTCACGGCTGGGTCGATCACCGGCCGCGTTCTCTTCAGTGGCCAGCCGGTCGCGCCGCGCCGGGTCAATATGGACAATGACCCTCAATGCGTCAAGCTTCACGATCAGCCCCTCGCCGATGAGGAGATCGCCGTGTCCAGGGTCGGCGAAGAGGCCCGATTGGCCAATGTCTTTGTCTACGTGAAAGCGGGCCTCGAGGGGAAGATCTTTCAACCTCCTGCAGAACCGGTGGTGATTGAACAGCGTGGCTGCTGGTTCGGTCCGCGCGTGCAGGGGATCATGGTCGGTCAGACTCTGCAGGTCATCAATGCCGACCCGCTCACCCACAACATTCACCCGCTGGCGAAGGTGAATCGAGAATGGAACCAGAGTCAATCGCCGGGCGATCCGCCACTGACGAGACGGTTCACCCAGCCCGAGGTGATGGTTCGCATCAAATGCAACATCCACAACTGGATGCATGCCTGGATTGGCGCGGTTCCACACCCTTACTATGGTGTGACCAGTCGGGAAGGCCTCTTCACTCTCGACCGCATCCCGCCCGGAGACTATCTTCTCGAGGCCTGGCACGAGCGGCTTGGGCGTCAGGAGCTGCCGGTGAAGGTCACCGCCAGTGGCCGGACAGAACTGCTATTTAACTTTAAGGGAGAATAATATGAGAAGTCGAATGTTACTCCTCGGCAGCCTCCTTCTGCTTGCCGTGAGTTGCGGCCGCCCCGCTGAGAAACCGGTCACCGAGGCGGTGAAGAGCCCTGCCCCCTGGACGACCGGCTACCGGGTCTATGTGACCAATGAATCGACCGGGGACCTGAGTGTGATCGATGGCGCGAC
>JBEAVZ010000079.1:0-3758 GCA_041160645.1 Acidobacteriota bacterium | reverse complement strand
GGTCAAGGGCAAGCTCTACTACATTGCCTACCCGCTCGACCGGGCGGTTGCGGCGCCGGTGGCCGGACTGGCTGAGGCCTGGGCCGCGGCTGCCAGCACCGAGAGTTCGTCAGGGGAGACGCGGGCGCTGCCCGGGCTGCTGCGGACAGCGGAGGGCGACTTTATCGTCGTCGCGACGACTCGCCCCGAGACGATGCTCGGCGACACGGCCATCGCGGTCAATCCGGATGATGCCGCTTCGGCCGGCCGTTACGCTGGTGTGCCCGGACGCCGGGTTCAGCTGCCACTGGTCGGTCGTGAGATCGGCTTTATCCAGGATGAGCTGGTCGAGAAGAACTTTGGGACCGGTTTTGTCAAAGTCACGCCAGCCCACGATCCGAACGATTTCGCGATGGGGCGCCGCCATGCGCTCGAGTTCGTCCAGGTGATCGGCAAGGATGCGCGGATGACCAGCGTCGTCCCGGAGAAGTACCGTGGACTCGATCGGTATGAGGCGCGCCGGGCGGTCGTCGAGGATCTCGACGCCCTCGGGCTGGTCCTGAAGGTCGAGGACTACACCCACAATGTCGGCCACTGCCAGCGGAGCGGCAAGGTGGTCGAGCCGCTCATCTCCACGCAGTGGTTTCTGAAGATGAAGGAGCTGGCCGAGCCGGCGATCGCTGCTGTTCGCGAGGGGCGAACGACCTTTGTGCCTGAGCACACCGCCAAGATCTACTTCAACTGGCTTGAGAACATTCAGGACTGGTGCGTCTCGCGCCAGCTCTGGTGGGGACACCGGATCCCGGCCTGGTATACGCCGGGGGGCGAGATCGTCGTGGCTCGTGATGAGACGGAGGCGCGGCAGCGCCTGGCGGACCGCGGAGTCGACCCGCAAACTCCGTTGACCGAAGAGTCGGATGTTCTCGACACCTGGTTCTCCTCACAGCTCTGGCCTTTTTCGACGCTCGGCTGGCCGGAGAAGACGACCGATCTGGCGACCTTCTATCCGACCTCGGTCCTGGTCACAGCCTTCGACATCATCTTCTTCTGGGTGGCCCGAATGATGATGATGGGGCTCAAGTTCATGGGGGAGGTCCCCTTCCGCACCGTCTATATCACGGCCATCGTCCTCGATCCGGAAGGGCAGAAGATGTCGAAGACGAAGGGCAACGTGGTCGATCCGCTCGACATGTTCGAGAAGTACGGGACGGACGCGGTTCGCTTTATGTTGACCAATGCGGCGATTGCCGGTCAGAACCTCTCGATGCAGGAGTCGAAGCTCGACACCGCCCGCAACTTTACCAACAAGATCTGGAATGCCTCGCGCTTCGTCCTCCTCAACTGTGAGGAGATTCTCCGAACCGGCGAACCTCTCGAATGGGAGACGACGCTCGCTGAACCCGAGCTGGCCGACCGCTGGATTCTCAGCCGGCTCAACCAGGTCGCGCGCGAGGTCGAGTCGGCCCTCACCGAGTTTCGCTTCCACGAGGTGGCGGGAATCCTCTACCACTTCTTCTGGGATGACTTCTGCGACTGGTACATCGAACTCTCAAAACCCTTTGTAACCGAGAAAGAGCCGACTCCCCGTGGTCAGGCTGTCAAGCGGCGGATCATCTATATTCTCGAGCGGAGCCTGCGGCTGCTCCACCCGATCATGCCCTTCATCACCGAAGAGCTCTGGCAGCGTCTGCCGCACCGGGGCGACTCGATCTGCCAGACCGACTTCGTCACCTTCGACCCGTCGCTGGTCGATGAGCGGGCGGAACGCGAGATGGGGATGGTGATCGAACTGATCACCAAGCTGCGCAACATCCGTTCTACCTTCCACCTCAGCCCGACGGCCCCGCTTCGCCTGCGGATTGCTCCGGTATCGGAACCGGTGCGGGAGCTGCTCCAGACGGCCGATTCCCATATCCGCCGTCTCGCGAAGATGGAAGAGATCGAACTGGTCGAGACCCTCGGACCAACCCGGCAGGCCGCCCGCGCGGTCATCGCCGCCGGTGAGATTGCCGTGCCACTCGAAGGGTTGATCGATTTCGACCAGGAGCGTGAGCGACTGCAGAAGGAGCTGGCGAAGATGGAGAGTGAACAGGCGGGACTCGACAAGCGTCTGGCCAATCCCGATTTTGTGGCCCGGGCGGCGGCCGAAGTCGTCGCCACCTCACGTGAGCGATCGGCCGAGCTGGCCGATCAGATCAGCAGACTCCGGGCCATGATGGAAGCCCTCTGATAAATTCGATAAATTTGATAAATCTGATGAAGATGATCAATCCACTCGATCTCGACTTTATCTACGACTGTGTGGCCAGCGCCCTCGATGAGGATCTCGGGCGCGGCGACATCACTTCGCGGGCCGTGGTCAGATCCGGCAGCAAGGCGCGCGGCAGTTTCATGGCCAAACAGGATCTGATCCTCGCCGGCCTCGAGGTCGCCGATGCCGCTTTCACGTCGTTCGATCCCTACCTGCAGATCGAGTCGATGGCTGGCGACGGTGAGGAGCTCCCCGCCGGGAGGGTCTTTGCCCGCATCAGCGGCGACGCCCAGACGCTGCTGGCGGCCGAGCGGGTCGCCCTTAACTTTCTCCAACGCCTCTCCGGGATTGCCACCCTGACAAGGCGCTATGTTGAAGCCGTCTCCGGAACGTCGGCCCGTATCGTCGATACCCGCAAAACCACCCCCGGACTGCGCCTGCTCGAGAAGTATGCGGTCACGGTGGGCGGAGGGACCAATCACCGCCTCGGACTCGATGACGGGGTGCTCATCAAGGATAACCACCTGGCCATGGCCGGGGGAGTGGTCGAGGCCGTCGAGCGGGCCCGCCAGTTGTGCGGCCACCTCCACAAGATCGAGGTGGAGGTCGCGACCCTCGAACAGGTCCGCGAGGCTCTCACCGCGCGCGCCGACATCCTGCTGCTCGACAATATGTCGCCGGAGATGGTTCGCGACGCCGTTGGGATCGTTCGCGCCCATCCCACCGGCCAGACGACCATCACAGAGGCTTCCGGCGGGATTAATCTGGGCAATGTCCGCCAATATGCCGAAGCGGGCGTCGACCTTATCTCCATTGGGGCCCTGACCCACTCCGCTCCCGCGGTCGATATCAGTTTCAAGATCAAACCGGCCTGAGATCTCCCCAGTCCGCTCCACATGCCACTCGTTCGCTGGCTCCTCCTTCGCCAGTCGCGCTCTCCGCAAAGAGCGTTTCTTCCACCCTTTATCAAACCGAACCACCGCCCGAACCACCGCCCGAACCACCGCCACCTTTGGCCCCCCCCCGGCGGGTGGCGGCCCCGGGCCAGGTCTGTCCCCTCGTCAGCAGTCGGCGATCGACAGTCGCCTTCAAAAGCAGATCCACTGGTTGTAGGTGTTACCTGTAAGCATAGTTGATGTTTCAAGGGGCGTTTGTGAAAATGGTAATTTTGTCGAAATAGGGTTGGTGGAGGGATTGGGAGTAGCTAAGTCTACTGAAATCAACCAATTGGGTCTTGTGATCGATTGTTTTTTATTTTGTTCCAAGTTTTTTGAATTGACCGTGAATTGAGATGCTTGTATAAAGACCGTGCAGTCCGAGTTACTTACCCGTCAGGCATCCCAAGGTAGCTCAATCTTCTGCAAGTAATGAACCGGAACGGATCTGGTTTCCATTCAATTTGAGGTCTTTCTGAATGAACGGTTTCACACCTGGCAGACCGAAGGATTTTACAAATTGAAAACATAGGCAATCAATCGACACACGGTTCACGTCAATCAAGCGAACAGGCAACTGGCCTCCTTTACAA
>JBEAVZ010000015.1:0-2813 GCA_041160645.1 Acidobacteriota bacterium | reverse complement strand
GTCTGGAAGAGCACTGACGTGATCATCATTCTCGACGCCGACAGTCGCCTCGCATCAGGTAGCCTGCGCCATCTGGGCGCGGCAATGGCCAGTGGCGCCGCCGCCGCGCAGGCCTTTGTCGCGCCATTGGCGACCACCCGGACGGGGCGTCTCGCCGGATGGTCCGAGGTGCTCATGCAGGAGATCGACGATTGCGCCCGTCGCTCACTCTCCTGGCCGGTGCCCCTGCGCGGCACCGGGATGGCCATCAGATGCGGACTGCTCGCGCAACTCGCCCCCGCCCTGCATACCCAGGCGGAGGATCTCGAACTCGACATCCTCCTTGCGGTCAGCGATGTCGAGGTCCGTTTCGTTCCAGAGGCGACCCTCTTCGACCCAAAACCCCAGTTGTCGACCGGGGCCTCGCGCCAGCGGGCGCGCTGGTTAAAGGGCCAGATCGATGTCCTGCGCGACTACCATCGGGACCTGGCCAGCCTCGCCAAGCCGGGGCGACGGCGCTCCCGCTGCGGCGATCTCGTCCTTCTGACGCTCCTCTTTCTGCGTCCGAAGATAGTCTTTATGACTCTCCGGTTGGCGGCGCTTCCGATCGTGCCTTTGACCGCCTTCACCGGCTTGCTGCTCGATCTTTCCTACTACCTGGTTGGCGCGTTCTACGTCGATCGACCCCGCCAATACCTGCAGGATCTCTTCTCCGTGCCCCTCTATTTTGTCATGTGGGGGCGTGGTCTCCTGATCGCCATCTTTACCCGCGGCCGCCAGCTCTGGTTGCGGGCGGGCCGTTGGAAGGCCTGAGGAGCAGACTGCGGATCACGAGCCTGAACCCATGAAGATTCTTTTTCCTTACATGTCGCGCTGGCGGTCGGCCAATCGCAGCCGATACCACCAACTCATGACCCATCTCTGCCGGAGGGGACATGAGGTGCTGATCCTGACCGCCCCGCCCATGGCGCTCTCCGATATCAGTTCACGCGATATCGCTGAGGAACGTGAACTGCCGCCGGGACTGGTCATCAGTGAGCTGTTCGCCCCGGCTCTGCTCCGCCAATTCTGGCAGATGGATATTCCCCGAACCAAGCTGATCAAGAAGGGGCTGATCTCGATCTCCTCTATTCCCCAACTTCGTCGAGTCATCGCGAAGGAGCGGATCGATCTGCTCTTCCTCTACAACCTGCCGCAGGTGCTACTGATGGAAGTCGCCGGCTGTCCGGTCCATTTCGACCTGGCCGATGATCTCGTGGCCATGATGGAGGGAGAAGATCGTCATCTCTTCCGTTACGGGGGGAGACTGGCCGCTGACCGGGTCCAGCGGTGGATGCTCGAGCGGGCACATTCGGTGACCGTCGCCTCGAGCGTGCTCGCCGATCAGATCAGCCGGCCACTGCTCATGCTCCCCAATGGGGCCGATCTGGCCGAACTCGACAGTCTGCGCGAAGATGAGGTGGCGGAATCGGGACGGGCGGAAAGGCTGGTCATCGGTTTCGTTGGGGCGCTCGAATACTGGGTTGACCTCGAGCTGCTGGTCGAGGTCGCCGACCGGCGTCGCGACTGTGATCTGCTGATTGTTGGCGGGGGGCGCCGCCTCGCTGAGCTACAGGCGATGATCGAGCGGCGCGGATTGCCAAACATTACCCTGACCGGACCCAAAGCCTATCGTGAGGCGATGCGCGAGGTGAGCCGAATGGACATCTGTCTCTTGCCCTTCACCCATTCCCCCGTCTCGGATGGGTCATGTCCGCTCAAACTCTTTGAGTATGCGGCGCTCGAAAAGCCGATCATCAGCACCCGCACGACCGAAGTTGGCCGGATTGGAGAAGGGTGGATCCACTTTGCGGATCAGGCCGACGAGTTCGCCGAGATGATCGAAATGATCCGCACACAACCGGCGCTGATTCGTACTGCCACTCGCCGCGGACGCTCACTTGTCGAGGACCGCTACAACTGGCCGACACTCGCGGCGACCTTCGATGACTACATCAGCCAGACGATTACGGCGCCGCCTCACCGCTAGGCGGGGCGGGCGTCGTCCGAATATTCTCCAGCCAGGAAAGATTGGTGCGCGAGTCGAAGATGAGGCGTGCTTCAATCTGATCGCCTGACTTGAGGCTCTTCAAGGTCTGCTCGTCGGGAATCTGGAAGCCCATGGTCATCGCGTTCATATAACCGGGAATGTCCTCGTGGGCGATGACCGCCCTCTTCTTGGCCAGATCGATCGACTCGACTCGCCCCTTCAGGCTATATTCGCGAACTTCAGGTTTGGCCGGCTCACTCGATTTGCAGGAACTGGCCACGCCGGCCGCGATGATGAGCCCGGTAAGAATCAGTGCGAAATGGCGCGCAAATGTTCGGTTGCTCACAATACCTCCCCAATGATCGACCTTCGATAAAATCTGGCCTGGTTGCTTGGCCCAATCAGTCCTCCGCCTCCCCGTCAGCACGGTCGGCAGCTCGACCTCCCCGCGCCGCGAATCATTTGGCGAGATAGTGGTAGCCGCGAATCGCGACCAGGGTGATGGCGAGATGGTTGTTGAAATCCTTGATGGCCAGCAGCCCCCGCTGCGAGGCCTCGCTGGCTGCCTTCTCCAGATTGCTCCGCAGGTAGACCTCCCAGTTCTCCATACTGCGTCGGTCGCGGGCATACATCTCTTCCTGGTGGCGCCGCATCTCCTCGACCCGTCCGCCGCGCCGCAGCAGTTCGGCCAGCGAGGCCCGGACAAAGAATGACTGCGGATAGGCCGCGGCAGCCTCCTCGAGGATCGCCGTGGCCCGCGGAAGATCGCCCAGCTGTTCACGAATGAAGGCGACCAGCACATAGG
>JBEAVZ010000566.1:0-5249 GCA_041160645.1 Acidobacteriota bacterium | reverse complement strand
ATCTGGAATCTGCCCACCTCGCCCAACTCAGCTGGCTGGACCCGCTACGTGATCGAGAGGCAGTTCGGTTATCCGGTGACCACGATTCGGGCCGATCAGGTTCGCTCCGCGGACCTCCGCCGTTACAATGTGATTATCCTCCCTGATTCATTCAGCGGCTACAGTCAGCCGTTTGGTGATGGAGCGGTCTTCCGGGAGTGGGTGCAGCGGGGCGGCGTCCTGATCGGGCTTGCCGGAGCGCTCAACTGGCTCACCGATGAGAAGGTCAACCTGCTCGCCATCAAACGCGAGAAGCGGGAGAAGCCGGAAAAAGCAGACCAGCGGAGTGAAAACGCCAAGTCTGCGGAGCGAGCCGAGAATGGAGCGCCCGCCGGCGCCGCCGATCCGGTCGAGCGCGCCATCCAGCCGGTCGACGAATATCCGAGCTCAACTCCGGGCGCGCTGCTCCGTGTCCGTGTCGACCGGGAGCACTGGCTTGGCTTTGGCTATGGCGAGACCACAACGGTCATGGTCGACAGCAACCGAATCTACAGCCTGATCAAGCTCGATCGCGGAACCAATGTCGCCGTCTACCTGCCGAAAGAGAAGATGGTCGCCAGTGGCCACCTCTGGGATGACGCGCTGCGCCAGCTTCCCAACAAGGCTTTTCTTGTCCACTCCCGCGCAGGTCTCGGTCACGTGATCGGGTTTGTCGAGGATCCAAACTACCGTGCTTTCATGGATGGCTTGAACGGCTTTATGATGAACGCCCTCTTCCTCGGGCCGGGCCATTGAGAAGTGGCGCGCCGCAGTAACCACAGGTGCCTATGAGACGACTGATGGGGAAACTTCTGACGGGGAGACGCCTGACTGGCGAACTCACCTATCCCTTGCTGGCTGTGATGGCCGCCTTCCTCATCGGTGGGGTGGTCGTCCTGCTGATCGGGGAGAATCCGCTGACGGTCTACTGGCTGCTGCTGACGAGCGCCTTCGGACTCTACGACGCCCTGGGCAACTTCACCTGGGATAACTGGGGTTATACCCTCTTCTATGCGACGCCGCTGATCTTTACCGGACTGGCGGTCGCGCTGGCCTTCCAGTGTGGATTGCTCAACATTGGGGCCGAGGGGCAGCTCTATGTTGCCGCCTTTGCGGCAGCCTGGGTTGGGTTCACGCTGACCGGGCTGCCAGGCGTTGTCCTGACCGTCCTCGCGATTCTGGCGGCCATGTTGGCTGGGGGCCTCTGGGGAGCGCTCCCCGGTTGGTTGAAGGCGCGTTTTGGGGCGCACGAAGTGATCAACACGATCATGCTCAACTTCGTGGCGATCGGGCTCGTCAGCTACCTGACCCAGAACTACTTCAAAGTGCCCAGTGATCCAATCATGCAGACGGGGCTGATCGCGGAGAAGGCCGCTCTGCCACGTTTGGCCGTGCTGCTGGCTCCGCTCGGAATCGACTTTCCCGGGCGCATTCCACTCAATTTCACCTTCATCCTCGCTCTCCTCGCGGCCTTCCTGGTCTGGTTCTTTCTGCGCCGGACCAGCTGGGGTTATGAACTGCGGGCGGCTGGCGCCAATCCCGCGGCTGCTGAGTATGCCGGCATCAGTGTGCGGCGACAGATTATCCTGGCCATGGCGATCTCCGGAGCGCTGGCAGGGCTGGTCGGAGTCAATGAGGTGCTCGGCTACCGTTATCGCTACTATCATGACTTTTCGCCTGGTTATGGTTTTGCCGGGATTGCCGTTGCGCTGCTTGGGCGAAATCACCCCTTTGGCGTCGTTCTGGCCGCCTTGCTCTTCGGGGCGCTGAATCGCGGCGGGCTCTTTGTCGACATCTTTACCGACCGTGTTTCGAAGGATCTCGTGCAGGTGCTGCAAGCGATCATCATCCTCTTCGTGGCGATCGAGATCTTCTTCCGGCGTGGCGTCGTCACCCTCCGCCAACTGCTCCCTGGACGAACCACGGCGCCTCCAGAGCATGAGGGACCGGGGAGGACGACCTCATGAATGAATCGACCGCCGACGTCTTCAATCTGACCCTCATTGCTTCCACGCTCCGTCTCGCCACCCCCCTGATTCTGGCGGCGATGGGGGGGCTTTATGCCGAGCGGAGTGGGGTGATCAACATCGCCCTCGAGGGAATGATGCTCGCCGGCGCCTTCACCGCTGCGACGATGACCGCCCTCACCGGCAATCCTTGGGTTGGTCTGCTGGCCGCGATCCTCTCCGGGATGCTGGTCGGATTGATCCACGCGGCCGCAACGGTCACCTGGCGTGCTGATCAGGTCGTCAGCGGCACCGCCATCAATCTACTTTTTCTGGGTGTCCCGGCGCTTCTTTCCGGGGCGCTCTTCGGCTCGACCGGCGCGACTCCGCAGTTGACGCGTGACCAGGTTCTGCCGGATCTGACCATCTTCAACCCGGCCAATTCTCCAACCCTCGCCTCAATCTTCAATCAGAAACCACTGGTCTATCTTGCCTTCATCCTGGTCGCACTGACTGGATACGTATTGGCACGGACCCGGTTTGGCTTACGAATCCGCGCCGTTGGCGAGAATCCAGAGGCGGCCGACACCGCCGGAATAGTGGTCGGGAGGATTCGCTATGCAGCAGTCCTCATCTCGGGAGCTCTGGCGGCTCTGGGTGGGGCCTACCTCTCGATAGGTCAGAACTCCCTCTTCACCCGCAATATGACGGCGGGACGCGGTTTCATTGCCCTCGCCGCCTTGATCTTTGGCAAGTGGAATCCGACCGGCACCCTGCTGGCGTGTCTCTTCTTTGGGCTGGCCGAGGCGGTCTCGATACGGATGCAGGGGACGGTCAGTATTCCCAATCAGTTCATCCAGATGATTCCGTATCTTCTGACAATGGTCGTGTTGGCTGGTTTCATCCGCCGGTCGGCGCCGCCCCGCGCACTGGGCGTCGCCTATATCAAAGAGTGATCGAGGCGTTCGCCATCGTCTGTTTATCCGGTTCTGCCTGGTCGATGCGGCGACCCCGCCGGTAGCCCCGGTCAGGTGGTCAATTTAGTTTAATGGAGTTAACGCAGTATGAAAGTCTCGATATTTGATCGAGCTCAGTCGGCAGTAAAGCATATTCAGGAGCGGATCGATCGTCCGGTCGATACCCGCATCGAGACCGTCGTTGTCCTTGGTTCCGGCCTGGGCCATTTTGCGGAGACACTGCTTGAGCCCGTCATTATTCCTTATGACGCAATTCCGGAGTTTGTGCGCTCGACTGTCGAGGGGCACAGTGGCCGACTCGTGATTGGCCTGCTCCCGACGACGGGGCGTTTGATCGCGGTTATGCAGGGACGGTTCCACTACTATGAGGGCTATTCCCTCGAGGAGATCACCCTTCCGATTCGCACTTTTGGAGCGATGGGGGTCCGGAGTCTGATTCTGACCAATGCTGCCGGCGGAATCAACGCCAATTTCAAGGTTGGTGATTTCATGCTGATCAGTGACCACATCAACATGATGATGAAGAGCCCGCTGCGCGGACAGCACGATTACCGCCTGGGTGACCGCTTCCCGGATATGACGGAGGTCTATTCACGGGAGTATCGCCAGCTGGCCCAGGAAGTGGCCCGTGAGATCTCGCTGCAGCTGCAGTCGGGAGTTTACATGGCCCTCCAGGGGCCAAACTATGAGACTCCTGCCGAGATTCGGATGATGCGCATGCTTGGGGCTGATGCGGTCGGAATGTCGACGGTTCCCGAGGCGATCGTCGCCCGCCAGATGGGCATGAAGATTCTTGGACTCTCTCTGATCACCAATGCCGCTGCCGGGATGGCCGATCATCCGATCAATCACGAGGAGGTCATGCAGACCGGTGAAAGGGTCAGTCAGCAGTTTACCGATCTGATGACCCGCTTTCTGCAGCGCCTCTAACGCCAACTTAGATCGATTTGACCAGGAGCAGCAATGATCATTGGCATATGTGGTGGAACCGGTTCTGGCAAGACAACGGTTGCCCGCCGTATCCTCGAAGCCGTTGACCGGGACTATGTTGCCTACCTCCAGCACGACAGCTACTATCGCAATCTTGGAGATATGCCCGTTGAGCTGCGCCACCAGATCAATTTTGATCATCCGGATGCGCTCGATAATGACCTTTTTGCCAATCATATTCGGGCTTTGCGGGCTGGTGACGCGGTTGAGATGCCTCTCTATGACTTTGCCACCCACACGCGCCGACCTGAAACCGTCCGTGTCGAACCCCGACCGATTCTGATCCTCGAGGGAATACTGATCTTCAGTGATGCCAAACTGCGTGAATTGATGGATCTGAAGATCTTCGTCGACACGGCGGATGATCTCCGTTTCATTCGCCGCTTGCGACGGGATGTCTCCGAGCGTGGCCGGTCGGTCGAGCTGGTCATCAAGCAGTATCTCGAGACGGTCAGGCCCATGCACGAACAGTTTGTCGAGCCGTCAAAGCGCTATGCCGATGTGATCATCCCTGAGGGTGGGCATAACGCCGTGGGCATCGACCTGATCTCCGGGCGCATCCACGCCCAGGTGCAACAGGAACTGCAGCGGGTTGATCGACTCTGATTTGCGGCAACCCACGATCAACCTTGACCATTCCCATCACTGGATGACCCATGAACCAGAATGACCCGATTGACTCGAATGGCTTGAATGACCCGAATGAGTTGGATCAATTGATCGCCGTGGCACGTGAGGCCCGCCAATTTGCTTACGCCCCGTACTCAAATTTTGCGGTCGGGGCAGTGGTGGAGAGCCGCGACGGCCGTCTCTTTACAGGGTGTAATGTTGAGAATGCCAGCTATGGTTTGACCCTCTGTGCGGAGCGGGTCGCGCTGGGCAAAGCGATCTCTGAAGGAGCGCGCGATCTGCTCCGGGTCGTCGTCATCGCCGACACGCGGCGGCCAATCCCGCCTTGTGGAGCCTGTCGCCAGTTGATTCTGGAGCTGGCTGGCCCGGAGGCCGCAGTGGTTCTCGCCAATCTCGCCGGTGACCGTATCGTCACGACGTCTAGCGCCCTATTGCCGGCGGCCTTTGACCGACACTACCTTTGACGCTCTGCGGCTGACCAAGTCAGGTGGCGACCTTTGCCGGTGGTCCCTTTTGGTTCAAGATAACTGCTATACTCAAGAAGGCAGGTACAAGTCAGGATGGGAGGTCGGTAATGAATGGCCGCAATTTGATGGTTTGCCGCTGGGCGCTCCTGGCGATCATAATGGTCAGGCCCCTGGCACCGGGGGGTGTTGTCAGTGGTGGGACGGTTCCGCCGCCGCGCCAG
>JBEAVZ010000567.1:0-3891 GCA_041160645.1 Acidobacteriota bacterium | reverse complement strand
GTGATCGCGCCGTTCGGCCTCTTCCTTCTGCTTGATCCAGTCGTCGAGCTCTTCCTGGGAGAAGAAGGCGGTGCCGTAGATGCGCTGCATCGGCTCGCGCTTTTCGTCGCCCTTCCAGTGGGCGCCGGCAATCGAGAGCAGCTTGATCGCCTTGATCTTGCCGGTCGAGGGAACGTGCGGTCCGAGGCAGAAGTCGACAAAGGGGGTTCCCTCGATCGTGTAGCAGCTGACCGTCTCACCGCCCTTTTCGGAGATCAGCTCACACTTGAGCGGCTCTTCCAGACTCGCGAACTTGGCCTCAGCCTCCGGCTTGGTCATCTCGACCCGGCGGTACTCGAGGTTGCGCTTGATCAGGTCACGCATCCGCTTCTCGATCTTCGGCAGATCATCCGGAGTGAAGCGCGCGCCGTCGGCGCGTTGAAAATCGTAGTAGAAGCCACCCTTGGGATCGTTGAGCAGGGCGGGACCAACCCCGAGACGGGTTCCCGGATAGAGATCAAGAACGGCCGCGGCGAGCAGATGGGCGGTCGAGTGGCGGTAGATTTCGAGCGCCTCCGGAGACTCGGGGACGATCGGTTCAACCCGTTCGCCGGCGGCGAGGCGGTAGCCAAGATCGACCGGATCGGCGGCCGGAAGATCATCCCGGAAGAGACGGGCGGCAATAGCCCGCTTCGCCTCGTCACGATTCTGCTGTTTGAGGGATTCAAAGGCCGAAAGGCCGTTCAGAGGCTGGTGCGGTGCGCTAATCTCTTCTCTCTCACTCACGGCGTAAATCCTTGATCGGTGCACGGATCATCGGCAACGGAAGGTCGAGACCGACCGGGGTCGAAGAGCACCCCCGGCAATTGAGCGTCGCGGTGGCGGATCATTTCGGTGCGGCTAAAGCTCGTTGCCGCTGAAACCGGATTGACGCCAGAGTGACGGTCGATAACCTGCCTTCCAGAGTGACGATCCAATGAATCTCCAGAGAGCTTCCCGAGGGCGGGAACGCAAGGTGATTCGATAAAGTTATCTGGTAAGATCCTACGCCAGCGGTCACCTGCGAAGGGGCGGGAGCCCACTCGGTCTCCAGCGAGGCGCTGGTGACCGCATTCGCAATCACATCCAGATCAGATTGAGATTTTTGCCTCAGTACGGATGCTGGGAGTGATCGGCAACACTTCCGGAGCTGACGTCGAACAGTTGGCGTGTGCCAAAAACAATAGGCTCGAGCGGATTTGAACCGCTGACCCCTACCGTGTCAAGGTAGTGCTCTACCCCTGAGCTACGAGCCTTCAAACTTCTCTTCCAAGAAGTTGGTAAAGTACCATCTGGTCCAGCACCTGTCAATAGGCTCTATCGTTTAAAGCAACTTTTCTGACGACCGGCAGGTGATGGCAGATGGACCAGTGGTACTAGTGGAGTCCTATTAGTCCTATTAGTCCTATCAGCCCATTAGCCCTTCCCTTCCGGGCGCCTGACTCAAAATGGGTTGGCCCGGCCAGGATAACCGAGACCGATGATTTGCTTAGCCGACATTTGACTGGAGATCACGGGCCACCGACTCTTCCCAGTCTTCGAGAAAGAGGTACTTGCGCCATTCGGGGCGAGTCTCGGCGGCGCGGCGAAACTCAGCGCGCTCGAGGCCATAGTAGAGGGCGGATGGATTGGTGAGGAGAGGCATGCGCGCCTCTTCGGGCGTCCGATCACTCTTCCGGTTGTTGCATTCGCGGCAGGAGGCGACGAGATTCTCGGCGACAGTTCGGCCCCCGCGCGATTTAGGCATGATGTGATCGAGGGTCAGGTCGAAGGCGCTGCCCCGGCGACCGCAGTACTGGCAGCGGTAGTGGTCACGGGCCAGGATGCGGTGGCGGTTGGTGACCCGGTTCTGACGGGCGCGGACATCGATGTACTGGGTGAGTCGGATGACCGACGGGACTTCAAAAACGTAGCGGGGGGAACGGAGGATGTGTCCGGGATCGATCTCGAGTGATTCAGCGACACGCCTCCAGATCAGGGTGACCGCTTTGGGAGGGGTCACCAGACTGAGCGGTTCATAGGTGGCATTGAGCAGCAGGACCTTGCGCGAAGAGACCATCGATTAGCAGACCTCCTGTTTCAGATGTCAATTTGGGAGCACTAACTGTCCAACCTTTCTCAGCTTGGTGTAACTCGATCGACTTGGTCTAACCCGATCCGGCCAATCTGCCAGCTTCTGAGTGGCGGAGGTGAAGCGGGTTTGACGGTGGAGATCCGCTATTTTAAAGGTAAATGAGGGATCACCGGAATGAAATATACTACAGCTGGTGTCACTTATTCCAGATCTCCCCTGTTAATTGTGCCTTAACGGGACAACCGCCAGAGGACGACCGGACTTACAGAACCAATCGGATTTATTCTCAGATCGATCAAATAGATCTCCCTGATCCGACAGGTCTTACCGGTCTCACGTGTCCCACTGGTCTCACGTGTCCCACCGGTCCCACTGGTCCCACCGGTCTCACCGGTCTCACCGGTCTCACCAGTCAGGGCGGCCTGAATCCCAGGTGGATGGCCAACGATGGCCGGACGATCTACAGATCGTTGAGTCTTTGATGGGCGGGGTCGAGGGCCGTCGCGAGGAGATCCGGGAACTGCGCCGGGGTAGCGACCAACGCCTCGAGACCGAGCGTGGCCAGACTGGTGACGAGCGGAGGTGGCTCGATCTCCCCCCCCTCATCGCTGAGGGCAAGGATGGGGACGACGCGTTGACCGGCGGACTGGAGTTGACGGAAGCCCTCGAGGAGCGTGTCCGGTGAGGAGTGGTCACGGAGGTCACTGATGAGAAAGATCACGCCGTCGCGGGTGTCGGAGTTGAGCTGGCGACAGTAGTCGAGAGCGCGGCGGATATCGGTTCCACCGCCAAGGTTGAGTCCGAGGAGCAGATCGACCGGGTCGGCCAGTTGGCTGGTCAGGTCGACGACGGAGGTATCGAAGGCGACGAGACGGGTCCGGAGGGCCGGGATCCGGGCGAGGAGCGCGGCAATGATCGTCGAGTGGACGGTCGAGCCGGCCATGGAGCGGCTCAGGTCGACACAGATGGTGATGTTCCGAGGCGCGTGGTGGAGTTGGCGTGCCGGTCGGGCGTGCAGCCGGACGGGAATGATCGTCTGGTAGTCAGGCTGGTAGTGGCGAAGATTGGCGCGGATCGTGCGGGGCCAGTCGATCTCGGCGGCGCGACGGGGCCGCCGGGCCGGCTGGCGGGCAAAATGGCGCTGGACAGCCTGCTCGACCGGCAGGCGGAGCCGATCAGCGGTCTGGTTGACGATCCGGCGGACCATTTCGTGGGCCATCTGGCGGGTGGACTCGGGGAGGGTGGCGGCGAGACCAATGATCTCCGGCAGGAGCGCCACATCGGCCTCGACCACCTCGAAGAGACGTGGGTCGGCGAGAACGGTCCGGAGATCTGTCCGCTCGAGGGCATCACGCTGCACGAGCCGGGAGATGGCCGTGGGGAAATAGCGGCGAATATCGCCCAGCCAATCGATCAGTTGGGGAGTCGACAGAGCGAGGCCTCCCGCGCGGTCGCCGTCATAGATTTGGCTGAGGAAGTGGTCGATCTCTCGATCTTGTGGATCGGTGAGCGCTTCCGCCGGAGCGGGTCGACTTGAATCGCGCGGGTCGGCCGTTTCACCAAGGATGAGCCGCCACCGGCGCCACTTGTCAGGGGAGAAGACAGTCATTTCGAACCTCCCTGCCGGGGATCGAGCCCGCGGAGCCGGTTGAGCAGCGGGAGGACAAGTTCGGCCCGCCCGGCCGCGAGGCTGGGGGCCGGCCCGCGCTGATGCCCCATTTGGTGAACTTGTTGGCGCTCTTGTTGGTGGAACTGGGCCGCGAGACGGCGCCGTTCGGCCGGTGAGAAGGTCGAAAAGG
>JBEAVZ010000478.1:0-3359 GCA_041160645.1 Acidobacteriota bacterium | reverse complement strand
GAAGGAGAAGGGAATGATCATGTTGAGACGTCTTTCGATGCTGTTCTTGATGGGAATCCTGATGGTCGCGCCGCTCCGGGCCCAGGTGCGGGAGTTTGCGCCGGGAGCGCGTTACGATCGTTCGATTCCGACCCTCAGGCAGGTTCTTGGCCATGAGCCGGGAGAGCGGATTACGACACCGGAGCAGATTGGCCTCTACCTGCGCACGCTCCACGAGGCGGCGCCGAATCGGACGCGGCTGATTCGGTATGGCCAGAGCTGGGAGCGGCGGGAACTGCAGGTGCTGGTGGTCGGCAGCCCGGAACGGATGGCGAAGCTCGACGAGGTGAAGGCCGGTCTGAAACGGCTCGCCTCCGGGAAGGCGTCCGATGTTGAACAGTTGGTTCGTGACCTGCCAGTCGTCGTCGCCCTGATCCACGGGGTGCACGGCAACGAGATCTCATCGGGCGAGGCGGCGCTGCAGGAGGCCTACCATCTGCTGGCAGCCCAGGGCGACCCGGTGGTCGAGCAGATCCGCCGCGAACTGGTGGTCATCATCGATCCGCAGCAGAATCCGGACGGTCGGGCACGATTCGTTGCGCACAATCTGCTTGGGCAGCGTCTGCTCGGTGCGGCTGCCAGTCCTGATCCGGAGCCGCTGGCCATCGAGCATGACGAACCGTGGCCGGGCGGGCGGAGCAACCACTATCTCTTCGACCTCAATCGCGACTGGTTTGCGCAGACTCAGCCGGAGACCCGCGGGCGCGTCGAGCTGTTGCTCGACTGGATGCCGCAGGTGGTCGTCGATCTTCACGAGATGGGTGGTGACTCGACCTACTATTTCCCGCCGGCCGCTCCACCGCCCAATCCGTTTCGAACGCCGGCCCAGACGGCCTGGTACGAGAAGTTTGGTCGCGCGACGGCGCGGCGGTTCGATCAGCGGGGTTTCGAGTACTTCAATCGCGAGGTCTTCGATGCCTTCTATCCGGGTTATGGAGTCTCGTGGCCGACGGCCCAGGGAGCGCTGGGGATGACCTTCGAGAAGGCC
The DNA here is from genome assembly GCA_041160645.1 of Acidobacteriota bacterium. Taxonomy (GTDB): domain Bacteria; phylum Acidobacteriota; class Blastocatellia; order RBC074; family RBC074; genus CAIOZW01. Next base: position 2,332 of record JBEAVZ010000478.1, on the reverse strand, counting down.
TCGGCGCGCGGCCTGGCCTGGCGTCGGCGCGATGGGAGCGAGTTGACCTATCTCGACGGGGCGGTCGAGCATTTCACCGCCGCCCTCGCGACACTGGCCACCGCCGCGCAGAATCGCGAGCAGTTACTGCGAGACTTTGCCGAGTTTCGCCGGACGGCTGGTCAGGGGCCGGTCCGCGCCTACCTGCTGCCGGCTGATCAGGGCGATCCCGTCCAGTTGCGCCGGCTCGTGCGGCTTCTGCTCCGCAACGGAATCACCGTCGAGCGGACCGAGGAGCCGTTGCGCCTCGAGGATCGCCTGCTCCCGACCGGGAGCTATGTCGTTCCGCTGCCACAGCCCGGTGGTGTTCTGGCGCGCAACCTGCTCGATCCCCAGGTCGGCATGAACGAGGCTTTTCTGAAGGAACAAGAGGAGCGCCGGCGGCGGCGTCTTCCCGACCAGATCTATGATGTGACGGCGTGGAACCTGCCCCTGCTCTATGACCTCGAGTGTCTGGCCGTCAGCGCCCGACCGGGCGGAAAGCTGACCGACCTGCGGCTCGAGATGCTGGGGCGACCATCCGGGCCGCTCCCTGAGTTGCCGGAGGCCACGGTTGGCTATGCAATCAGGTGGAGTCCCGCGGCCGCCGCGCTGACCATTGCCGCCCTCCGCGAGGGGCGCCGCGCAAAGTTCATCCCCGGCGACCTGCAGATCGACGAAGATGGTCCGGACGGGCCGAAGACGCCGCTCAGCTTCAAGCGCGGCACGGTCATCTTCCGCCGCTCCGACAATGATCCCCGTCTGCGGATGAGCCTCGCCCAGTTGGCGGCCGAACACGAGGTGGCCGTAACTCCGCTCGGGAGCGGGTTCGTCGATGAGGGCGTCTCACTGGGAAGCAATCAGGCCGTGACGCTTGCGCTGCCACGACTGCTGCTGCTTTGGGATGCCCCGGCCAACAGCCTCTCGGCCGGCTGGTCCCGCTTTGTCCTCGAACAGCGCTACGGGCAACCGGTGACGGTGGTCCGCACCGCCACCCTGGCGAGGCTCGATCTGCGCCGTTTCGATGTGCTGGTCGTCCCCTCAGGAAACTATGCGGCGGCGATTGGCGGAGATACACTGCGCCGCTTCAGGGACTGGGTCGCCGCCGGGGGGACCCTGGTCACTCTCGGCGAGGCGACACGCTGGGCGACCGCCGAAACGACGGGGCTCCTCGAGACGAAGACCCTTCTCCGCGCCGCTGCAGCGGAGTCGGAGCGGCAGTTCGGCGGTCTGCCGTCCCGTTCCGAGAGCGCGGACGCCTATGAACGGGCCATTCAGCCAGCGCGCGAAGCGCCGGAGAACGTCCCCGGCTCGATCCTCCGCGTCCTCCTCGATGAAGACCACTGGCTCTCCGCGGGCACCGATCTCGAGATTCAGGTCATGGTCGACGGTCCTCGACTCTTTGCTCCACTGCGGCTCGATAAGGGAACGAATGTGGGAATATATGCGGGGCGGGAGAGGCTGCTGGTGAGTGGCCTGCTCTGGCCAGGTTCGGCGGCGGCCATCGCGCGCACGCCCTACCTCTTCCATCAACCTCTGGGACAAGGCCAGGTGATTGCCTTCTCCGAGGATCCAAACTACCGGGCTTACACCGAGATGACCCAGTTCCTGTTTCTCAACGCACTGCTGCTTGGTCCGGCTTTTTGATCCGGACCGGGCGGCTACTTCGTCTTGCGGTCGTCGCTGCCGGTGGCCCAGGCCAGCCTCTCATCATCAGAGAAGGGCGCGATGTCCCCCGCCGTCAGGGCGTGCGGAGTCGCGGGGACGGTGCTCTGGTGAACTGGCAGGTCGGAGGATTGGGTGGAGACGGCCAGACCCATGATGAAGATGGCGATCAGGGTCAGGAATGGAATGACCTGCAATCCTTCACGAAAGAGGATTCCCCAGGCCGAGCCCTCTTCGGCCCGCCGCCGTTTCTCCGCCTCGATCCGCGCCATGATGCGCTGGGCGAGGAAGGGTGAGCCGGCCTCCGGGGTCGCCCCCGAAGTCGCCCGCGATGCCGCCTGATTGCGGGCGCTGTGGGCTTTGACCAGGGTTCCGATCAGCCGATCGATATTTTTCTCGCGGTCACTCTTTGACCCAACCATTGCCGTCTCCTTAGAATGAGTGGGATCTCGTCGAACATATGAATAATACTCATCCGCAGATAAAGTCGTAAAGCCGAACCTGAAAGTTACAAAAATTTCCCATTTGTAAAATATTTGTAACTGCGAGTGCCCCGTTGGGGGGGCGGCGGGAATGGAAGTTGGAGCAGGGAGAGATGAGCATAACTGACCAGCGCGGACAAGTTGGCTGTGACCAAGTTGCCCGGGAC